>JAZUHA010000205.1:0-3143 GCA_045641485.1 Acutalibacteraceae bacterium | reverse complement strand
TTTTGTCCTCTGCCACCCATTATATATTATTATTCCTCATTTTTCAAGTTTTTCATATTTTCCGTTATATGATTTTGATAATACTTTACCGGTATGCCCTTGTAATCATACTCAACCTCTCCGCCGTAGCAAAGAATTGTTTGAGGGCGTAAGCGTTTAATCATTTCGTCCATACCGTCTTTCCATATCTTGAAAGAGGTTTCTTCCCGTTTTACGCCGATTGTGCTTACGGCGACAACTCCGCCCGGTTCTATGCCGTCAAAGCAGAAAGTGAATGTTTCGGGCTCCGCCCACGATACCGTGGGAATAACGGTAACGCCTGAACTCTGCATTATTCGATACTGCCGCAAAATTTTTGCAACAGTTTTTCTTTTTACGGATTTTTTTGAAAATATCAGAGATAATATATTTATTATAAAAAATTTCGGAGAAATCAGATGAAAACAGCACTTATTACGGGTATAACCGGGCAAGACGGCTCTTTTCTTGCCGAATTATTATTAAAAAAAGGATATGAAGTTCACGGAATAATCCGCCGTGCTTCTACCAAGAACACAATGAGAATAGAGCATATTCTTGACAAAATCTCACTACACTACGGAGATTTAACTGATTTTTCGTCGGTTATCGGCATTATTAAAGAAACCGGGCCCGATGAAATATATAATCTTGCCGCTCAAAGCCATGTGGGAATATCTTTCGATGTTCCCGAATATTCTTCCGATGTCAATGCAACAGGAATACTGCGTATATTGGAGGCCGTTCGCATACTCGGTCTTAAAGACAAAACAAAAATCTACCAGGCTTCAACCTCGGAACTTTTCGGAAAAGTCGAGGAAATACCGCAAAAAGAAACAACGCCGTTTCACCCGTACTCCCCTTATGCCGTTGCAAAGCAGTACGCTTTTTGGATGGTAAAGGAATACAGAGAAGCATACAAAATGTTTGCGGTAAACGGTATTCTTTTTAATCACGAATCGGAAAGGCGGGGCGAAAATTTTGTAACAAGGAAAATCACTCTTGCCGCAGGGCGTATTGCGGAAAACCTGCAGGACTGCCTTGAACTCGGTAATCTCAATTCGCTTCGTGATTGGGGATATGCCGCCGATTATGTTGAATGTATGTACCTTTTACTGCAACAAAAAACTCCCGACGATTTTGTTATCGCAACCGGAGTACAGCATACCGTTCGTGATTTCACGGAAAAAGCGTTTGCGGAAAACGGTATAAAAATAATATGGGAAGGCACGGGTATAAACGAAAAAGGATATGACAAAAAAACGGGAAAACTTATTGTAAAAGTAAATCCCGAATACTTCAGGGCAACGGATGTTGTAAACCTTTTGGGTGACCCGACAAAAGCCGAAACCGTACTCGGTTGGAATCCGCAAAAAACCTCTTATGAACAACTTATACGAATAATGGCGCATCACGACAGACTTCTTGCAAAAAAGAGCAAATACTGAATGAATCGGGTAAAAAATTATGATGAAAAAAGACAGTAAAATATATGTTGCCGGGCATTGCGGAATGGTAGGCTCCGCCATTTTACGAGAACTTAAAAATCAGGGCTACCGTAATATAATCACCCGTACCCATAAAGAACTTGACCTTTCACGGCAAAAAGATACAGAAGATTTTTTTAAGAATGAAAAACCCGAATATGTGTTTCTTGCGGCGGCAAAAGTCGGCGGAATAGAAGCAAATAACAGCGCTCCTGCGGACTTTTTGTATGAAAATATGATTTTGGAAATGAATGTTTTACACTCCGCATTAAAAAACGGCTGTAAAAAACTCGAATTTCTCGGTTCATCCTGCATTTACCCGAGAAATGCACCGCAACCCTTAAAAGAAAAGTATCTTTTAACGGGTGAACTCGAAAAAACAAATGAAGCCTATGCTCTTGCAAAAATATCGGGGCTGAAATACTGCGAATATCTTAACAGACAGTACGGTACGGACTTTATTTCCGTAATGCCGACAAACCTGTACGGACCGGGTGACAACTATCACCACGAACACAGCCATGTATTACCCGCACTTATACGGCGTTTTCATGAAGCGAAAACAGAAAAGAAAAATAGTGTAACTTGTTGGGGTGACGGCTCTCCCCTGCGTGAATTTATGTATGTAAATGACCTTGCCGAACTTTGCGTATTTCTTATGAATAACTACAGCGGTAACGAGACGGTAAACGCAGGTACCGGAAAAGAAGTATCGGTAAAAGATTTAAGTGAACTTGTAGCGGATATTGTCGGATATAAAGGCGAAATTCTTTGGGACGGCAGTAAGCCGAACGGCACACCGAGAAAACTTCTTGATATAAGCAAAATAACCGAACTCGGCTGGAAATATAAAACAGAACCGGAAGACGGAATAAAACTCGCTTATGAAGATTTTTTAAATAACCCGATACGGGCGGAAAGGTAAAATATGAATATAATTCTGCTTTCCGGAGGCTCCGGAAAACGCCTGTGGCCGCTGTCAGGTGAAACACATTCAAAACAGTTTATTAAGTTTTTTAAAAATGAAAACAACTGTTATGAATCTATGTTACAGCGCATTTACCAGCAAATAAAATCAACTTGTCCCACGGCAAATATCACCGTTGCCGCACCGAAATCGCAAACGGATTTAATTAAAAATCAACTCGGTGACGAAATAAATATTTCCGAAGAGCCTGACAGAAAAGACACTTTTCCGGCTATAGTCCTCTCTGCCGCATATCTTCACGACGTAAAAGGGATAAACGAAAATGAGGCTGTTGCGGTCTGCCCCGTTGATCCGTATACGGAAACCTCTTATTTTGAATGTTTACGGGAAATGTACCGTGAATCGCAAAACGGCAAAAGCAACTTTGTGCTTATGGGAATAAAACCGACTTATCCGAGCAGTAAATACGGATATATTTTTCCGAAAACAGACGAAAAAATAAGCGGTGTTTCCGCTTTTAAAGAAAAACCGGACAGAAAAACCGCAGAGGAATATATTAAAAAAGGCGCATTGTGGAACGGCGGTGTTTTTGCATTTAAAATCGGATATTTACTGCAAATTGCTCATAATCTGATTGATTTTACCGATTATTACAATTTATTATCAAAATACAGCCTGCTCTCTGAAATCAGTTTTGACTATGCTGTAGT
>JAZUHA010000204.1:0-3373 GCA_045641485.1 Acutalibacteraceae bacterium | reverse complement strand
GTGTTGTTCTGTTGCCCTCTACATTAGCGATAACTACGGGTTCGCCGCCCTCGATAACCGCTACGCATGAGTTTGTTGTACCTAAATCAATACCTATTGTTTTTGCCATAATAAATTCCTCCTGTATAAATTGAATTATTTAACTGTTTAATTTGCCACCTGAACCGTTGCAAAACGAAGAACTCTGTCCCCCATTTTGTAACCTTTTTCAAACACTGCGGCAACCGTGTTTTCCGGTAAATCCTCGCTGTCCGTATGCATAACTGCGTTGTGCATTTTCGGATCAAACTGTTCACCGACTTCACCGAACGATTCAACCTCAAGTTTTTTAAGTATTTCCGAAAACTGCGAAAGAGTCATTTCTATACCCTTGCGGTAAACTTCGATGTCGTCTGTTTTATTTTCTGCCGCTCTGTCGAAATTATCAATAACCGGAAGAAGTAAAGATAAGGTATTTGCCTTTGAATCTCCGAAAGCGGCATCTTTTTCCTTTTGAGAACGCTTTCTGAAATTATCGTATTCGGCAAGTGTTCTCAAATAAGTATCTTTTGAATCATTTAGTTCTTTTTTAAGTTTTTCTATTTCCGCTTTTAATGCTTCTGTTTCTTTTTTATCCGACTTTTTTTCTTTTTTCTTTTCGGGTTTAACATTTTCGGTTGCGGCGGTTTCGGTTTTTTCGCTGTTTTTCTTTTTTTCTTCTGCCATTTTTATCCTCCTAATCGTCGTCGAGTGTATCCGAGAGAAGTGAGCCTATAAGCCCTGCAAGATATTGTATTCCCGGAATAAGCCTTGCATAATCAATTCGTGTGGGACCTATTATTCCTATTGAACCGCTGTCATGCTCACCGACCTTGTATTTTGAAAAAATCGTTGAAGTATTGCGAAGTTCACGGTAGGCATTTTCGTTTCCGACACAAACCGATAAAAACTTTTTTTGAGAACCGAGAAGCGTTTCAAGCGGTGTTTCACGGTGAATAAATTCCATAAGACCGAATGCGCCGTCTGAAAGTTCCGGGTGATTTAATATATTTGACTGACCTTTTATATGAAGTTCCGTTGTGCCGACCTGCAGACACAAATCAGCAACCGCACAAAACAAAGGAGACATAATAAAGGCTTTATCTCCGAGCGAAGCAACAAGCGTCTGAATGAACGTCATATTTATATCGCTTACACACTTGCCGATAAAATGCGACTGAACGATATTGTAAAAAACCGTTGCAATATCAACATTTATCTCGTTATCCGAGCGGACAACCATACTTTTTAAAATACCAGCTGTCGCAAGAAGCACCACAAGAGCCGTGTGCGAACTTAAAGGAATAAGTTCTATTTTTTTTATAAGCGCTTCGGAATCCGCCGGACTGCTTGAAACGGCAACGCAGTTTGTAAGTTCCGCCAATATACTGCCGGCTTTTTCAAGAAGCTGATCGGGCTCACCGGAAAAAGAACTTAACCAGATTTTTATTCTTTCCTGCTCCTCTGCACCCGGCTCATACGGAGTCATAAGATTATCCACATAATATCTGTATGCAAGTTGTGACGGTATCCTGCCTGCGGAAGTATGAGGCTGTTCAAGAAAGCCGAGTTCCGAAAGATCCGCCATATCATTTCTTATGGTGGCAGACGAAACGGCGTTTCCCATGGCTTCACACAAAGCCTTTGAACCTATCGGCTCACCCGTGGCAATATAACTTTCAACAATAAGCGAAAGAATTTTTTTCTTTCTGTCCGATATTACCACCGCCGTACCTCCTCCGCTCTGTCACCGTTAGCACTCAAAACACCCGAGTGCTAACTCTGTTAATAATATACCCCGTAAAATCTAAAAAGTCAACACTTTTATAAAAAAATATCGTAAATTCACAATTTTTTAATAAAAATACAGAGATGACAACATACAAATGCAGTTTGTCATCTCTGTAAAAACCGAAAAATCATTTAAAATATTCAAAAACAGCCGAAGATACGAATTCCGCCGTTCCTTTTCCGCCGGCATTGTCAATATTTTCCGTCATTTCGCCGCCTGCGGAATACATCTGCCCCAAACCCATAAGAATTTCATATGTGCAGGTGTAGTAATTTTCCGTAATAAAGTTTTGTAACTTTTCCACGAGTTTACGTACACTTTCATCTGACGGTGATTTTTCTTTATTTTCGCCGAACTCTTTAAAAATGTTCATCATTTCTTTTCCTAAAAGTTCCTGCTTTTCGGCGGAATAACCGGCGGTTTTCTTTTCGTATTCACGGTAAGATGCCGTTTTTCCCCATTTCTTTTTTGCTTCGGCTTTGTAATTTTCTGTTTTCTTATTGCCAAATGCATTAAAATCCATATAAAGACCTCCTGTAGACTCATACTTTTTTGCAAAGACTATTAAATTTTCAAGATGCTCTTTTTTGAGTGTCAAAAGTTCAATTTGGTCGGAAATCGCCTTTTTAACATCAAAATCCGGGCAGTCGATAATTTCTTTAATATCCTTTAAGGAAAATTCAAGTTCTTTAAACAGTAAAATCTGCTGAAGGCGTAAAAGCTTTGTATCGTCATACAATCTGTACCCCGCTTCTGTCGTCACAGACGGAGTTAATAAGCCTATTTCATCATAGTAGTGAAGCGTTCGCACACTCACTCCCGTCAATTCACTCACTTCTTTTACCGTTTTCATCACTTTCACTCCCCTGTAATATCATTATAAACTATTACGTAACGTAAGTGTCAACAGGAATTTTTATTTTTCACAAAAAAGGCTGCTCCGCCGAAATCACGGAACAGTCCTGTCGTTTTTAATTTATTTATTTAAGTCCAAAACACCTCTTTATACGGCATTTTAAGCAAAGCGGATTTTTAATTAATTTTGCGGTTTCAGGCATAACTGCATCTGTACTTTCAACCGCAAAAGTTTTACCGCAATGCTTACAGACAAGTTGTATTTTCAACTTTCTCAAATCATCACCGCCTTTATTTTTCATTTTCTTTTATGATTTTTCTTATCCATTTTTCACTGTAGCCAAATTTTGTGGCAAGTTGTTTTACATTACTTCCGTCATACTCTCCGGCGATTTTAGAGGAAATATATGATTTTTTATAAAGCTCGACGGGAAAAGATACGGTCTGACCTCGGTAATATTTATGTACTCTCAGTGCCGCCTCAACTCCGAGAATTTCGGCCAAATCACCGTAAACACCGTTTAAATACTCGCTTTTTATTTCCTTTAAAGCCATATCCGTTCTTACACCGCCACGCATTGTTTTCCTCCATCATAATAATTGAAAACGGAAGAGTATAGAGCCTTAATACACAGAACAGACAGACGGAACAAGTTCCCGTTTCTGTTCTTTTTTTAAATGCTCTTTTCCCGTTTCCGATTTTATTAT
>JAZUHA010000203.1:0-3177 GCA_045641485.1 Acutalibacteraceae bacterium | reverse complement strand
TATTTTTACGGCAGTCATTATGTAAATGATATGACACCGTTCTATCATTGTATTGAAGAAAACGGCGAATATGAAATAGTACACGGAACTGACGAACTTAAAGACCAGAGTAAGGCTACGGAGTGGATAAACGATGAGATGTTCTCGTGGCTTGACAATCAGATGAAAAATTCAAAAGACCCGTTCTTTGTTTATTATTCCTGCCCGTGGCCGCACGCTCCCGTTTATGCAGGAGACGAATTTGACGGCAAAACGGGACTCGGCACTTATGTTGACTGCATAACGGAAGTTGATTATTATTTGGGTCTTCTTTTCGATAAACTCGAAAAAGCGGGAGAACTTGACAATACAATTATAGTATTTACAAGCGATAACGGTCCTGCGCTTGAAGGCTCTGTGGGAGAACTCAGGGGCGGAAAGTATCTTGCATATGAGGGCGGTCAGAAAGTTCCGTGTATGATAAGATGGGGTGACGGCGATATCTGGAAGAAGGGAGACAGGCGTTCTCAGAGTGCAACGCTTGTCGATATGTATCCGACTTTACTCGAACTTTGCGGGATTAAGGCAAACGGTAAAGAAGCACTGCCCGGGGACAGAACGGTAGACGGTATTTCCATGCTTCCGCTTTTAAAAGACGACAGCGTTATTCACACAAAAGACAATCCCATTCTTTATATGAAACGGGAAAAACTAAAAGCCATTCAGTACACCGTGCCGACTTCCGAGATACTTTCCCGAAAAGAATATGCCGGTTACGATTATAAAGTGCTTAAGGATAACGAATATCTTGATTTTAAATATTTCCAAAGAATTCAGAACGATAACTCCGCATTTTTTGATAAATTCAGAAAAAATTGGCTTCATATTTTAAGTGATGACCTCGGTGAAAACTACAACAGAACACCCGTTTATCCGACTGTTTCCGAGGAAATGAACGAAAAAATGAATGAGATTATGAAAGATTTCAAAAACAACCGCAGGGGAGTAAAAGAACAGTAAGGGGTTTTTAAATTGCCGCCGCTTTCAATTATGATAAAACCGGCATCAAGTATGTGCAATATGCGTTGTAAATATTGCTTTTACCACGATGTTACGGATTTTCGTGAAATTAAAAATTTCGGAAAAATGTCAGAAAGCACTACCCGGAATCTTATAAAAAAAGCATTAGACTTTGCAGACGGCGAAAGCGTTGCATTTGCTTTTCAGGGCGGAGAACCGCTTTTTTCGGGGCTTGATTATTTTAAAAATTTTGTTGACTGTGTTAAAAAACTCAATGTTAAAAACAGCACCGTCTTTTACGGTTTGCAGACAAACGGCACACTTGTAACGGAGGAATGGGCAAAGTTTTTTAAAAAGAATGATTTTCTTATCGGTTTAAGCCTTGACGGTGACTGTAAAAACAACCGTTTCAGATTAAAAAATGACGGGACAAATTCATATTACGATATTAAGGAAGCCGCAGAAATACTTAAAATACACGGTGTTGACTTTAATATTCTTACAGTACTTACGGGTAACTGCGCCGAGCATATTGAGGAAATTTACCGCCATTTTACAAATAACGGTTTTAAATATCTTCAGTTTATTCCGTGTCTTCGTCCGTTCGGAAGTAAAGAAGAAAACGAACTGTATATGACTCCCGAACAATACACGAATTACCTCATAAGATGTTTTAATCTGTATGTAAAAGATTATGTCCGTCACGATTATACAAGCGTTCGGTATTTTGATAATCTTGTTCATCTGTTTCTCGGTAATCCTACGGAACAGTGCGGTATATGCGGACACTGTATGCATCAGTTTGTCGTTGAGGGTAACGGGAATGTTTACCCGTGTGATTTTTACTGTACGGACGAGTGGCTTCTCGGTAATATAGATGAAAAGGATTTTCGGACTCTTGCAAACTCCGAAAAAGCCATACGGTTTATAAAGGAAAGTTTGTATGTCCCGGAAAAATGTAAAAAATGCGAATTTTTTCCGCTTTGCAGGGGCGGAGGGTGCAAACGCCAAAAAGAAGACAGAGATTATTGCAGTTCATATAAAGCATTTTTCAAATCGTGTCTGCCTCTTTTCAGAGTTTTTATTGCCGAAAAAACAGGTAACCGTTGATTAACTCATCGTTGCAAAAATCGTCGGTAAATTTTCCGTCATTTTGCCCTGAAAATTCTCGACATACGTCAGTATGCCTTCAAATTTTCAACACATCTGACGAAAAATTTTCTCGCCGCTTTTCACAACATAAATTAATCAGCGGTTACTTAGCATTTATTTTACGGGAATTCGATAAAATGATGTTTTACGTTACTTTTTAGTGAATTAAAAGTGAATTATTGTTGTGCAAAGTAACGAATACGCTTGTAAAGGCTAAAGCCATTACAATGGCGAGTGTTCAAGGATTTTGTGCAAAATGACGGGAACTGCCGTAAAAAAGCAGTTTCCGTTTTGCTTTACCTATTCACTGTTTTGTGCTTTTTTATGTTAGTTATTCCAAAAGGAATACAGAAATTTGACTGTTGTTTATAAAAACCGACAAAAAGATACCGAATGTTGCAATTTGGCACTTTCGTCAATAGAAAATCGGAAGAAAGGGAGCGTATAATCAACATGCAATAAAGAAAAAGAGGCTGCACTTATGAAGTATCTTGAAGATAAAATCCGAAATGAAGGCATTATAATAGGAAATGATATTTTAAAGGTGGATATGTTCCTCAATCATCAGATTGACCCTGTCCTTATGAGCGAACTCGGAAAAGAGTTTGCAAGGCTTTTTAAGGATTCCGGAGCACAAAGAATACTCACCGTAGAAACAAGCGGTGTTCCGATTGCGGTTATGACGGGTCTTTATCTTAATATACCGGTTGTTTTTGCTAAGAAAGCCTCGCACAAATATGTCGGCGGCGATTTATATACCGCAGAGTGTTATTCTTATACTCACGGAGCAACTTATGAACTTTCCGTTTCCGGAAAGTATCTTCCCTCCGGCGAAAAGATACTTATAATAGATGATTTTCTTGCAGACGGCAACGCCACAAAGGCTATGCTTAAACTTATTGAAGGAGGCGGCTGTGAAACAGTCGGCATAGGCATTGCAATAGAAAAAGGCTTCCAGCCCGGCGGCAAGTATTTAAGAGATGCCGGTTACAATCTTCAGTCTTTGGCAATTGTTGACAGTATGAA
>JAZUHA010000202.1:0-5674 GCA_045641485.1 Acutalibacteraceae bacterium | reverse complement strand
CATTTTATCAAACTCAAAATACTGACGGAGAATACCGTCATCAAAGCAGAAATCAAATGCCTTTAAGGGTTCTGTTTTTGAATAGAGCCAAAGAATGACCTCGGGTTGATATATTTTAAGAAGCGTGTCGGGTGTAAGATTAAGCCCCGAAGAACCGGACATTTTGCCCGTTGTACCCTTAATTCCTATAAACTCATAGCCCTGGAATATCGGAGGCTCATAATTGAAGATTTTTCTTGCAATATCCTTACTTGTATCGTAACTTCCGTGGGGAGAAGCGTGGTCTTTTCCGCCCGGTTCAAAATCGACACCCTCATACATCCAACGCATGGGCCAGTCGATTTTCCAGGCAAGTTTGCAGTTATGGTCGTTCTTAAAGTCAAAAGTACCCTTATGACCGCAGGCACATTCATACTCCGCTACAGTGCTGTCATCTGAAAGAGAAAGGATTTTAGTTGTATCTTTTCCGCACTCGGGGCAGTAGATATTTACGGGATAATAGTTATCTCTTTCGCCTTCTGTTGCCTTTTGTGTGCGGTGGCTGTCAAGAATATCGAAAATTTCGCCCCTCTTTTTAAGAGCCTCAATAATATACTCGGTATATTTACCGCTTCTGTACATATCCGCCTGATAGCGGTAATCCATATCTATACCGAATTTTACAATGGAATCCATAAACTCTTTTTCAAAATATTCGGCATAAGTTGCGGCATCTGACTCCTTAAAGGGATTTTTAACATCTACATAAGGACAGCCGATATATTTTTCCATATCGCCGTCAACGGCGGCAACATTTACGGGGACTTTTCTCATTCTGTCGAATTCGTCCCACGAGAAAAGAAGTCTTGCCTTTTTTCCCATTTTGCGAAGTGCACGGACAACAAAATAACTTGTTGCAATATCACGGAAATTTCCTATATGAATTGAGCCTGACGGGCTTATACCGGCGGCACAAACATATTCCTCCTTGTCGGGATTGCGTTTTACTATTCTTTGTGCAATCTCTTCTGACCAATGCATAATATCACTCTTTCGGTTTTCATTTTATACAAATATATATTTTACAATATTATACATTTTATGTCAAGGTGAAAAAATACAGTAAACTCAACTGAAACCGTAGTAAATTATTGTTAATCATAAATTCCTTTCTAAGTTGTATTACTGTTCTTATCCGAGAAAAATACGTATTTACGGAAAAATATCGGCAATAATATTGACAAACAGTTGTTATTTTGATATTCTTATCTGAGAAAAATACGTATTTACGGAAAAATTACAGGAGACGGTTATGGAAATTAAGAGACAGAAGTATATAGATAAACTGATTTCCGAAAAGCAAAACGGACTTGTTAAGGTAATAACGGGTATACGGCGTTGCGGGAAATCGTATTTACTTTTTAAATTGTATAAAGAATATTTATTATCGACCGGTGTAACGGAGGACGAAATTGTCGGTCTTGCACTTGATGATGATGAAAATATCCGCTACCGTAATCCTTTGGAACTCGGGAAATATCTGCGTGAAAAGACTGCCGATAAAAATAAACAGTATTTTGTTTTTCTTGATGAGATACAAAAAGTTGTTTCAATACAAAATCCTTACATTGAGCGAGAAGAAGACAAAATAGGTTTTGTAGATGTAGTTCTCGGGTTAATGAAGCACGATAATACAGATATATATATTACAGGCAGTAACTCAAAAATGCTTTCAAGTGATATTCTGACGGAGTTCAGAGGCAGAAGTGATGAAATAAGGGTTTTTCCGTTATCATTTTCGGAATTTTCGGAAGCGTATGAGGGAGATAAAAGAAACGCCCTGCCGGAATATTTCACTTACGGAGGAATGCCTTTTGTTTTATCCAGACCGACACACGAAGAAAAAGCACGGTATTTAAAAATGCTGTTTGATAAAATTTATCTTTCGGATATTATGGAGCGTAATAATATAAAAAACGAACAGTCCGTTCTTGATGATGTGCTTAATATTATATCATCCTCCGTAGGCTCGCTTACAAATCCGCAAAGAATATCAAACACATTTAAGAGCGAATTGAATTTAAAAATAAGCAATGAAACTATAGACAGATATCTTGATTTGTTTTGTGATTCTTTTATGATTTCAAAAGCGAACCGATATAATGTTAAAGGCAGAAAATATATCGGTTCTCCGTCTAAATATTATTTTACCGATACAGGTCTTCGTAATGCAAGGCTGAATTTCCGTCAGCAGGAAGAAAACCATATTATGGAAAATATAATATATAACGAGCTTATATACAGAGGATACAGCGTTGATGTGGGAGTGGTGGAATACAACTATAAAGACGAAAACAAAAAAAGCAAACAAACTAATCTTGAAGTTGATTTTGTTGCGAATACGGGAAGTAAAAAATACTATATTCAATCAGCATTATTTATAGGCGACGAAGAAAAAAGAAAGCAGGAAATAAAATCACTTTGCCGTATTGACGATTCATTTAAAAAAATTGTTGTAGTAAAAGATAATATAATTCCGTGGCATGATGAAAACGGAATTTTATACTTGGGAATCGAAAAATTTTTACTCGAAGAAAATGCAATGGATATGTAAGTTTTCAGTTTACAGTTTACAGTTTACGGTTTTCGTGTTAGGATTTTATAAAGGTAAATATCAGATAACGAACTGCCGGTTATTCATAAAGTAATTTATAAATCGGAGCGAAGCGACCCGAAATTATTCTTTATTCTTTATTCTTTATTCGTTATTCATTATTCAATAAAATGTCCATCTTCCACCTAACGCCGGCGTTATGTGGAAGATGGATTTCCCCAAGTAGGGAGGGGGACCGTGACGACTGTCAGGGTGGAGGATGGAATTTTATAAAAAATCAACCGATTTATTATTCTTTGCTATTAAAGAACGATAAATCGGTTTTTTAATTTATTTAATTGTATCTAAAAGGTAAATATGAACTAATAATCTTCAATTTACAATAACTGAAAACTGAAATCTGAAAACTAAAAACTATTCCGCTACACTGCGGTACTGGTAAGTACGAACATAATCAACAACGAATTCCGCAGGAAGTTCGCCGTTGTCGTTAGCTGTAATAACGCCTGACCAGCCGGGATAGGGTTCGCCGTCTACGCCGTCTACCTCGCAGGAAAGAATCATAAATTCGGGAGCTTTTGAAACGCCGCCGAACTTGCTTCTGCCTACTTCAATACCGTTTACATAGAAAATGTATTCGTTTTCGTTCCACTCAAGACCGTATGTATTATACTCGGTATAGGGATTATTTGCCTTTGTAATTGCAACATTTGTATATTTCGTCTGCAAGCCGTAACCGCAGTAATGAACATTTGAAGTTACCATACTGTTGTTAAGACCTTCGTCTGCTCTGTAATAGAACGGGGATTCAAAAATATCAATCTCCGCACCTTCCGTACCGGGTGTTCCGTCTTTGGAAACAGCCTCGTTTGTGAGCCAGAAAGCGGACCACATACCCTTTGCGGCGGGAAGAATACAACGGCACTCATAATAACCGTATGTCTGTGTATATTTGTTTCTTGTATCAACACGGTCGGAATAATAGCCTGCGCCGTATTTGCCGTCTTCTTTGTAATTTGTTTTGATAACAAGGTTTCCGTCACGAAGGAAAGTCTGGTCTTTATCCCAATAACCGCCTTTTCTTACGCCGTTACTGCAATTCCAAACTTTTGTGTCAAGTGTATCGCCGTTGAATTCATCTTCAAAAACAAGTTCGAATTTAGACATATCAATATGTTTGGGAATTAAAGGCTGCCACGGGAAACGCACGATCATAAGAAGCCTGTTTACAACATCAATGATAACATTTGTGAGTTTGTCAAATGCGTTTTGGAACTGCTCGGGAACTTCAATAGTTGTGTTGTTTGCCGAAGCTTCAATAATAAGCCCGGGATTTGCCACGCCGACTATAAAAGTAAAGCAAAGAAGAAGCGACAGAACAACGGTAAGCGTTTTTTTCATAAAAATACAATCCTTTCAAGTGCCGAAAAATATTACGGCACAAAATTTAAGATATTATACAAGGCAAAATTCATCACCTGTATTATAAATATATTATAACAGTATAGCAGATTTTGTCAATATAATAATATTATGCATTATACTGTGTTGCGGCGGTATCTCCGCCCTCGCCCGTCCAGTTGGTGTGGAAGAACTTTCCTCTTTCGCAGTCTGTTCTTTCGTATGTGTGTGCGCCGAAGTAGTCACGCTGTGCCTGTAAAAGATTTGCGGGCAGGCGTTCACTTCTGTAGCCGTCAAAATATGAGAGCGCACTTGACATTGCCGGAACGGGAATACCGTTCATTATTGCGGCGGCGCAAACTCTTCTCCAGCCGTTTTGCGCTTTTTCGATAACTTCCTTAAAATACGGGTCAAGAAGAAGGTTTGAAAGATCGGGGTTACTATCGAAGGCTTCTTTGATTTTGCCGAGGAACACGCTTCTTATAATACAGCCGCCGCGCCACATAAGAGCTATACCGCCGTAGTTAAGGTTCCAGTTATAGGTTTTTGCGGCGGAACGCATAAGCGTATATCCCTGAGCATAAGAAACGATTTTTGAAGCAAAAAGAGCATCTTTAATATCGTTTATAAACTGCTTTTTGTCGCCGTTAAATTCAGTTTTAGGTCCCGAAAGAACTTTTGAGGCTTCTGTACGTTCTTCTTTCATAGCGGAAAGGCATCTTGAAAATACGGCTTCGCCTATAAGTGTAAGGGGAACGCCCTCATCGAGTGCGGCAATACCCGTCCATTTGCCCGTACCTTTCTGTCCGGCGGTATCAAGTATTTTTTCTACAACAACTTCGCCGTTTTCGTCTTTATATCCCAAAATATCACGGGTGATTTCTATAAGATAACTGTCAAGTTCTGTTTTGTTCCATTCGGAGAAAACCTCGTGCATCTCATCATCACTCATATTAAGAAGTGATTTCATAAGATGATAACTTTCGCAGATAAGTTGCATATCGCCGTACTCAATGCCGTTATGCACCATTTTTACAAAGTGGCCTGCACCGTTTTCGCCGACCCAGTCACAGCAGGGTGTACCGTCTTCAACTTTTGCGCAGATTGACTGTAATATGGGTTTAACGCTTTCCCAGGCTTCGGGTGAGCCACCGGGCATCATTGAGGGACCGTGCAAAGCGCCCTCTTCACCGCCGGAAACGCCGGTGCCTATATAAAGTAAGCCTTTACTTTCAACATAAGCGGTTCTTCTTATTGTATCGGGAAAATGTGAGTTGCCGCCGTCTATAATGATATCCCCCTCGGAAAGTAACGGGATAAGTTTTTCAATCATTTCGTCAACTGCACTGCCGGCTTTTATCATCATCATAATTTTTCGGGGTGTATTGAGAGAAGCAACAAGTTCTTCGAGAGAATATGTACCTACAATGTTTTTCCCTTTTGCTCTGCCCTCAATAAATTTCGTTACCTTTTCACCCGTTCTGTTGTAAACGGAAACGGTAAAGCCCTTGCTTTCCATATTCATAACAAGGTTTTCGCCCATTACGGCAAGTCCTATAAGACCGATATCTGATTTTTTCATTTTGTTTTCCTCGTCTTATTTTACGCTCCAGAGCCCTAATGCAGGGTTGCTTATATAATATATTTCTTCACCGTCCACGGTGTTAAATCCTTCTTTTA
>JAZUHA010000201.1:0-13832 GCA_045641485.1 Acutalibacteraceae bacterium | reverse complement strand
TACATCTACACTCAATTTAACTGCGGGCAAATCACGGATATGTCCCATAGAAGCGGTTACATCGTAATCTGCTCCGAGATATTTTTTTATTGTCTTTGCTTTTGCAGGTGACTCGACAATCACAAGCTTTGACATATATTTCCCTCCGATTATTTAAGAATATACTTTTTTCCGTTAAGCTGTTCACAAACATCTTCAAGTTCAAGTTCCGTAAGTGCGGACAGCACATCTTTCATTTTCAATCCGCTTTTTCTTACTATATCATCTATATGTAATGCTTCGTAAGAAAGAACGGAATATACCATAGACGCTTCTTCCGAAATATCTCCGGGTGCAACGGGTATGGTTTTTTCGCTTTTTGTTAAAATTTCCGTTTCTTTTTCCGTTTTTTTATTGACGGATTTCGGTTTTTTCACCGTCTTTTTCGGGCGGTTATCCGTTTCTTTTTCTTTTAACTCCGAAATGTTTCCCGTATTCTTTTTATAATTTCTGTAATCAACATACGAAACTTCCGAAAGTTTTTCTTCCAAAGAAGAAAAATCTATAAATTCGCCGTATTCGTATTCATATTCACACAGAATATCCCTTGCGGAAAACACGGGCTTTGCGCCGTCGCTTATCAGACGATTTGTACCGTCAAAAGATGACCTGACAATATCACCGGGTACGGCAAAAACATCCCTTCCCTGCTCAAGCGCACGCTGTGCGGTAATAAGAGAGCCGCTTTTTACGCCTGCTTCCACAACAACAGTTCCGAGAGTCAAACCCGAAATAAGTCTGTTTCTTATCGGGAATGTTGTTCTTGAAGCATTCCTGAGCGGAGAATACTCCGAAATAAGACAGCCGTGCCTCATAACAGCCCGTCTTAACGAAGCGTTTTCCATAAGATATTTTACCGACAGACCGCAACCGAGAACTGCAACCGTACGCCCGTTTGCAAGCATGGCTCCCGCATGGGCTTCACTGTCTATACCGAGTGCGCCGCCGCTGACTATGGTTACACCTGCTTTTGCCAGAAGATACGAGAGTTTCTGCGCTGTTTCTATACCGTAGTTACTTGCGTTTCTTGTGCCTACCATACCTAAAGAAACAACATCCGAAATTGCGGTAACATCGCCTGCACAGTAAAGCACAAGAGGCATATCGGAAAGCATTTTAAGCCTTTGAGGATATTCGGGGCTGTCGGGCGTAATTATTCTGTACCCGTTTGCCCTGCATTCATCAAATACCGATTTTGTCATAGACGGCGAAACGGATTTCAATGCTTCTATTTTTCTCGGAGTAAAAAGACCTGAAAGTTTCCATTCGGAAGTTCCCGCATTATACATTTCCTCGGGGCTTTTAAAATATGACAAAATCTCGTCGGACTTTGCACCTGCACCCAACGCACTCTGAAGCCATATCCAATATTCGGGAGGACAGTTTTTCATCTCATCATTTCCCACATAGCAATAGATGCCGCCGCCGAAGCATTGAATGATTCGGCACGACCTTTCATGGGAATCGTGATTTTTTCATCACACAAAGTTTTACATTTTTCACTCACTCCGTTGCCCTCGTTACCGATTACCGTAACAACACCGTTTTTCATATCGGCTTTTGTTATCGGCAAGGCGGAACCGTCGGGAACAGTCGCATAAATTTTCATTCCGCAAGATTGCAGTTTTTTTAAGTCACCGCAAAAATCGTCGCAAACAAAAATATTCATACGGAAAAGCGAGCCCATAGATGCTCTTTGTGCTTTCGGATTATAAATATCACAACCGCCGCCCGTGATAATACCGTCAAGCCCCAAAGCTTCCGCCGTACGGCATACCGCACCGAAGTTTTGAGGATTAACCACATCTTCAAGGGCAACAAATTTCCCATTTTGTTTTATTTTACCTATATTTGCTTTTTTGTCAAGCATTTTGCATATACAAAATACGCCCTGCGAGGTTTTGGTATCGGAAAGTTTAGTGCAGACCTCGTCGGTAATGCAATATATATTATCCGCTTTTTCCGTTATTATACCTATGTAGTCTTTATATTTAGACAACGCTTTTTCCGTAACAAAGCATATCTTTATACTCATACCGCTTTCTGCGGCATCGCTGCAAAGGCGTGCTCCCTCTATTATAAACTCATTTACTTCATATCTGAAAGACGAAGAATCACGAAGTTTTACGGCATATTTGATTTTTTCATTATTTCTGCTTGTTATATATTCTGTTTGTCTCATATTTTCAAAATTAAAAGGTTTTGTGGTTATATGTATTATAATTTACCACAAAACCTTTATGTTATTATTTTGTTTCCGTTATGTGCCGGGCACAGTACCAATTAAAGAGCTGCTTTTTCCTTCTCTACAAGAGCCGTAAAGCCTGCGCGATCGGAAATGGCGATCTCTGAAACCATTTTTCTGTTAAGGTCGATATTTGCCTTTTTAAGTCCGTTGATGAATGTGGAATAATTTATACCGTTCATCTTGCAAGCAGCGGAAATACGGGCAATCCAAAGACGGCGAAAATCTCTCTTTTTCTGTTTTCTGCCGATATATGCATAGTTGCCGCTTTTCATAACGGCTTCTTTAGCTGTTTTGAAAAGTTTGCTCTTTGAGCCGTAGTAACCCTTTGCGAGTTTTAATACTTTATTTCTTCTTTTGCGAGTCATTGTCGCACCTTTAATACGAGCCATTGTAAGTTACCTCCGTTTACCTATATTATTTGTAAGGAATAAGACGCTTAATCTGCTTCTGATTTGTTACATCTGCAACATTTGCTTTGCGAAGATTTCTCTTACGCTTTGTTGTCTTCTTGGTAAGGATGTGTGACTTGTAAGCATGGCCGCGGATGGGCTTGCCTGTTTTAGACATTTTGAAACGCTTTTTTGCACCTGAATGGGTTTTAATTTTAGGCATAATATTTCCTCCTTAAATATGCTTCTTTTTTCCGATACGGAATTATTTGGACGACTTAGGGGCAAGGAACATAAGCATCTGTCTGCCTTCAAGCTTTGCGGGTTTTTCCACATTGCCTTTTTCGGAACAGGCTTCTGCAAAACGGTCCATAATAACATTGCCGTTTTCCGTATGAGCCATTTCTCTGCCTCTGAAACGAATAGAAACTTTTACCTTGTTGCCGTCGGAAAGAAATTTTAAAGCATGGTTTGCTTTTGTATTGAAGTCACCGACATCAATATTAAGAGAAAGACGAACCTCTTTAATCTCAATAACTTTCTGATTTTTCTTTGCTTCCTTGGCACGCTTTGCCTGTTCAAAGCGGTACTTGTTAAAGTCCATAACCTTGCACACCGGCGGGGCGGCATTGGGAGCGATTTTAACAAGGTCAAGATTTCTGCTTTCTGCAATTTTAAGAGCTTCTTTAGAAGACATAATGCCGAGTTGTTCGCCATCTGCCGAAATTACTCTTACTTCCTTATCTCTGATCTCTTCATTGATCTGAGTTTCCTTGCTGCTGATACTAAGCACCTCCGAATAATAATAAAAGCGTGAGCGAAAACTCCGCCCACGCCGATAACACGACAAAATGTGTACCTGACATATTCGACCGGGCAATACGCTCGCACGGTGAGAACGGAGAGTTCTGCTTTATTGCCCGTATATACTATCAGTTTATTTTGTATTTGTCAAGAGTTTTATTTAATTATTTTCAATTTCTTCCGAAATATCACCGGAATCTTCATATTCTTCCTGTGCATCATCTTCAACTTCGGGCTCCGTATAGTCGCCGCAATACGAAAGTATAATTTCATCATCGGCGGAAATTCTTCTGTCCGTATTCGGAATGGGCGCCCAATCGCCTGTTTCGGAATCGGTATATACTATTCTGTAAACACTGTATGCTTCGGAAGAATTTGTGGCAACTCTTTCCATTTTTGCATTCACGTGTGTAAATCCGGCTTTTTCAAGAGTTTTTCTTGCCTCGGAAATATCCATACCGACAACTTCGGGAACTTCATATCCGTTGCTTACAACAAGTTTTACCGTCTTTTTGCCGTTAAGCGAATTTACAACAGTACCCTCGAAAATACTTTGAGAAATAACGGTATCCTTTTTCTCGGCACTGTCTATTCTTTCTATTTCAAAAGAAAGTACCCCGGTATATTCCTCGTTTTTCTGAATTTCGTCGATATTTTTACCTTTAAATGACGGAACTGTAAGACTTTGTACTTCGGCAGCCTGTGTTTCGGATATTTTTTCCGTCGGAATTTCGGTTACATTTTCCGTTGTTGTATTCTTGTTTTTATCGCTGTCCTGCGGCTTTTTGAGAATGAAAACGACCGTAAGAAGTATTGCAACACAAAGAACTGCACTTATAATAAATGCGGCTATTGTGCTTTTTTTCATTTTTGCATTATCCGGCTCATCTTCAGCGTTTTCGTCTTCCGTATTTTCTTCCGGCAAATCTTGCAAAGCATTACCCGGCATGGGCGGTACAGACGGCTTTTTATAAAAATCATCATTTACGGCGGCAGGAGAAGCGGAAAGTTCATCTCTTAATATTTCTACGGTAGCGGTTCTGTCACCCGGAAGAACCTGCAAGGCATTTATAAGCCCGTTAATTACATAGGCAGGCATTTTTTCCGCAAATCTTGCGGGAATCATAAGACGGTCATTTGCATAACGCTCTGCGGCGCTGTCCGGCGTTGTTCCTATAAGACATCTGTAGAGAACTGCTGCAAATGAATAAACATCTGTATATGTACCTGCTTCACTGCCGTCTTTATACTGTTCTATAGCGGCATACCCGTCAAATAAATCAATGCTTTCTGCGCTGTCACGGCAAAAATAATCCGGAACAAGTCTGACTTTACCGTATTCATCAACCAAAATTGTTTCGGCAGATATCGAAAGATGTAAAAGTCCTTTTGAGTGTGCCTCGGAAAGTGCCGAAAGAAGCGGCATAAGAAGCACTCTTGCTTCTTCCCATGTAAGATAACCTCTCTCCGTACCGAGCAGATACTCACGAAGAGGCTTCATTTCTCCGAGATATTCACCTGCCGCATACGCAGTTCCGAGATCTTCAAAGCAATCGTAAATATCGGGTATCGTACCGAATTCGGAAATACTTTTTACTATATTCCATTTCTTTGAAAATTCAGCCTTTTCATCAATAAATTCGGAAGCCTTGCCGATATTTACAAGGCAGTAATTATCGGCACCCCTCGTAAGAATATCTTTGTTAAAATATTCATATAAAGTTACCGCTTTTTTGGCTTCAAGATCAAATCCGTAGTAAACAGCCCTTTTGTTTGTATGGGAAACAAGTTTTCCTACAAGATATTTATTGCCGACAACGGTTTTAAGAGGCAAAAAAGGCGCTTCCTGCGACTGTGTTTTTTCGTTTTTACAATATGGGCAAACATTGTTGTCACCGATTTTCCGCATACAGCGCAAACAAAGTTTTTCTTTTTCCATAGTTACCCCTGTTTATCAATCAAAATTCGGTCTTGAATCACGGTTGCGGCTTAAAGCCTCTCTTACGCTCTGACGAAGCTGTCTTACATCGTTTACACTCTTTGTAAGAGTTTCGTCTGTATCACGAATAATCGTTTCAACGTAATTACTTGCATTTCTGCGCATATCATCAGACCATTTTTCGGCTTTATCCATAATATCGGAAGCGTTTGCCCTGGCGTTTGAAACAAGTGTTTCGGATTCGTTTTTAGCCTGCTGCATAATTCCTCTTGCGGCTTCTCTTGCTTCCTTTGTGATCTGGTGTTCCTCAATCATAAGGTCTGCTTTCTCACGTGCTTTGGCAAGAATTCTTTCGGCTTCCGCTTCGGCTGCGTTAAGAATATCACGTCTTTCGGCGGCGATTTTTTTAGCCTGAGTAATCTCGTTGGGCATATTAAGTCTTGCATCCTCAATAAGTCTTTTGAGTTCTGCCGCATCTACCATCTGTTTATTTGAAAAAGGAACAACCTTTCCCTCCTCAACAATGGTATCCATATCCTTGAGTAAAGTATCAATGCTCATATTTTTTCAATCCTTTCAGTTATTTGAATTGTTATTTTGCAATCTTTTAATAATATCGTCACGGATTTGTGCCGGAACGAAATTACTTATGTCTCCGCCCAATGTACAAACCTGTTTGACTACGCTTGAACTTAAAAACATATATTCGGAACTTGTTACCATAAATACCGTTTCAAGTTCGGAATTAAGTTCACGGTTCGTAAGTGCCTGCCTGAACTCGTCTTCATAATCGGAAACGGCTCTTAAACCCTTTACTACGGCAGTGGCACCTTTTTCACGGGCATAATCAGCCAAAAGTCCGCTGTAACTGTCTACACTTACATTCGGCAAATCCGCCGTGCATCTTTTTATAAAATCCATACGCTCTTCCGTAGTGAATGAGCCGCTGTTTTTATTGTAATTACGCATAACGACTACAATAACATTATCAAAAAGGCGTGATGAACGCTTAATTATATCAAGATGACCGACTGTGAGAGGGTCAAAACTGCCGGGGCAAATAACCGTCTTTCCCATACGGCTCATCCTTTCTTAATTCCTGTAAACGGTAACTGCAATTTTACCGTATTTATGCCGCTTGCCTGTAAATTCTTCTGCTTTTTCGGGTAAAACCTCATCTGCGGAAGTTTCGCATACTATCGTTGAGCCCGGTGCCATATGCGGTATTAAATGTTCCAAAACATCTGTCATAATACCGGAAGCATACGGGGGGTCAAGAAAAGCAAGGTCGTATTCTTCCGACGTTCTGTCAAGATACGAAACGGCATCGCTTAAAACCGTTTTTGAAATATTGCGAAAACCCGTAACGGAAAGATTTTCTTCCGTAACAGATAACGAATCACGGGAATTATCAACAAAAATGCAGTTTTTTGCGCCTCTTGAAAGTGCTTCTATGCCGAGTTGACCCGAGCCGGAAAACAAATCAAGTACCCGTCTGCCCTCAATTTCAAACTGAATTATATTAAAAACAGACTCTTTTACCTTATCGGTAGTCGGTCTTACGCTGTTTCCCTCAAGAGTTTTAAGTTTTCTTCCTCTTGCAGAACCGGTGATAACCCGCATATTTTCACTCCCAAAAATCTATTTTCAATAAAAGTCTAAGCATTACAACTGTATTCCGGTTAATTCAATAACAGACGATTTATCCCATATCGGATTATCAAAATAATTAACTGCATCCGGTTTCTTTCTGAAAACACGATACGGCTTATTTGTTGAATTATCCCATATATTTATTGAATCACAAACAGTAATCAGTTCAGGTATAAGTTTTGTGGCTTTTTTATATCTCGATTCGATTTTATCTTCCGGAACAGAGTGACCGCCGTTAGCCACACGACTGTCTACTCTCAAGATATTTATAAACGGATTTACAGTTATAAAATAAAAGCATCTGATAAAATATCCGCTCTTTTTTGCTTTTATAAGTAAATCCAGATTTCTCCTTGTTGAAAGCACCGTTTCAAAAGCAAAATTTCTTTTTTCGGCAAGAGCAGTTTCTCTTTTTGCCGTTGCAATTTCAGCCGCTTTTATCGGCTCACACCCGAGTGCAAGTTGAATATTGTCGGCATTTATATATTCAAATGTTTCATCGGCAAACTGATTCGGGCCGATAATAAATTCAGAATATGTGCTTTTTCCGCTTCCGTTCGGTCCGGCAACTACAACGATTTCAGGCTTGTTCATAAACTATTCTTCCGTCTGAATGCTCAACATAAGGACATTTTTTTTCAATATCATATCCCGCGATAGGAATGCCTTTTATTTTGTTCTTTTCAATCACAAGTTTTGCCGCTTTTTCAAATACTTCATCAAGATCATCATCTGTAATTGTTTTTCTTTCGCACATAAAAAACTCTCCTTTCGCTTATTCTTTTATATGTTATCATATTCAGAAAAAAAAGTAAATATCATCTATTCAAAATATTAACTTAATATGCAAAAAATATTACTCTCCGTGAAACGCTTTATATATTTCATTTGCCAAATCTTTTGTTATTCCTTTTACAAGCATCAATTCTTCTGCCGATGCTTTTTCTATATTCTCAAGAGTGCCGAATTTAACCAGAAGAAGTTTCGCCTTTTGTTCGCCTATACCCTTAATATCGGTAAGTGCCGAAGCCATGGCTTTTTTTGAATGTTTTTTGCGGTGATATGTTACGGAAAATCTGTGAACTTCGTCTTGAATTGAAGTCACAAGCGAAAAGGCTTTTCTTTTTGAATTAAAATCTATTCTGCCGCCCGATGTGGAAATTGCCGCCGTTCTGTGTTTATTATCCTTTACCATACCGAAAACGGGTACGGTGCAGTTGTGTGCTTTCATAACGGGCAACACGGCACTCACCTGACCTTTACCGCCGTCAAGCAGAATTAAATCGGGGAGTCTGCCGAAACCTTCTGTTTCGCCGTTTTCTTTTGCTTTTTCGTATTCCGTAAGTCTTCTGTCAAGCACCTCTGCCATAGAGGCGTAATCGTTCTGACCCGAAAAGCCTTTAATCATAAATCTTTTATACGCTTTTTTTAACGGCTTTCCGTTTAAAAACACAACCATCCCGGCAACATTGTCGCTTCCGGCTGTGTGTGAAATATCGTAAGATTCTATATATTCGGGAACGGAAGAAAGTCCGAGCATTGCGCTTAATTCTTTTAGTGCATCACCGCTTTTATCGTATCCGAGAGATTTTTCAAGAAGTTTTTGCGTTGCGTTATTTTTGCACATTTCCACGAGTTTTGCCTGCTCTCCCTTTACGGGAATAACCACACAAACAGACGAGCCTTTTTTCTCCGAAAGATACTTTTCTATATTTTCTTTATCCTCAACTTCTCCGTCAATCTCAATTCTCGGCGGTATGCTTCTTTTTAAAGAATAATAGGATATTAAAAGTTCGGCTCTTAATGAGGCATCATTTTCGCAAGGCTCCACAAAAAAGTGTTCACTGTCGGAAAGACGGTTATCAAAAAACCTCAATACGGAAAGGCACGATTTTTTATCTACGGTGCTTATTGCAAAAACGTCCTGCTCTTTATATGTGGCAAAAACAACCTTTTGACGGCTGACGGTTTTTTCTATACTCGAAATTGTATCACGAAGTTTTGCCGCCTTTTCAAATTCAAGATTTTCTGCCGCCTGCATCATTTCTTTTTTCAGTTTTTCCACAGTTTCACGGCTTCCGTTTTTCAAAAAATCTATAGCCGACTGAACACGGGAATCGTATTCCTCGAAAGAAATTTTTCCAGAACACGGCGCACAGCAAATACCCAAATGAAAATTCAGACACGGTCTTTCTTTACCTGCGGCAGACGGAAAAACTTTATTACAGGTGGGAAGTTTATATATCCGTTTTGCCTCCTCTACTGCCTTTGTAACGGAAAAACCCGCAGTAAACGGACCTATAAAATCGGCATTTTCGGAATCGACACGAAAAACCGGATAAATATTTCTCCAGCCTTTTTTTGTAACCTTTATATAACTGTAGCCCTTATCATCTTTTAAAAGGATATTATATTTCGGCATATTCTGTTTAATAAGACTTGCTTCAAGAATAAGTGCTTCGAACTCGCTGTCGGTAAGAATATAGTCAAAATCCTCTACATTCTCAACCATTTTGCGAACTTTAGGCAAATGATTTTCCTGTGTACCGAAATACTGACTTACACGGTTTTTTAAAGCCTTCGCCTTTCCGATATAAATAATATCGGAAGCGGAGTTTTTCATTATATACACTCCCGGTGTAAGCGGCAGTCTGTTTGCTTTATCCTTTAATCTTCTTAATCGTTCGTCCATAAAATACTCTTTTCGTAAGTAAAAAAGAATAAAAACGGCTATACCACAGGAACATTCAAGCGATATAACCGTAATTTATTATTCTGTTTAAAAAATCGGGATTATTCGGCAAAACCGCTTTCAATTAAAGCAACAAGTGCATTTACTGCCTGTTCTTCATCCGAACCGCCTGCTATTATACGAATATCCGTTCCGCCCATTATACCGAGGGAAAGAACACCGAGAAGGCTTTTTGCATTTACCCGTCTTTCTTCTTTTTCAATCCAAACAGATGAACTGAATTCATTTGCTTTCTGGATAAAGAAAGTTGCGGGGCGAGCATGAAGACCAACCTGATTCTGAACTGTAACATCTTTAACAAACATAATTTCCACCCACCAAAAAATTGAATTGCCGAAAGCAAAAGTGAAATTCACCTTTCGGAATTTGACTGTAACAAATAATAACAACTTTATTATAGCAAAAAAATAACTTAAGTCAACGGAAAAAAGTGCCTGAAATTACAATTTTCGATAATTCATTAGTAATGCTAAACCTTAACAAAGAAACTACTCGCAATTTGTGCACTTTCAACAAAATGTTTTATCAGAAAATGAAGAAAAGAGTTTACCGTTTTGGTGCCGAAAACACCGTATACGGTAAACTCTGTTTTTTGTATTACATTAACTTAAATACAATTCTTAGAAAAGACCCGCTATTAACTGAGGAATAAGTTTGAAAATATAGGTAACGATAACACCGAAAAACTCCGTGAAAAAGTTAAGGATTGTATTATCTATGGTTCCCACAAAATCCGTAGGTTTCTCAGCCTCGTCTTTCGGCTCGGCTTTTACTGTTTTCTTGATTGCGTAACTGTCGATTTTTTCGACTTCAAGAGTATCATCGTGAACAATAAATGCTTCATAAATAAGTTTGTCGCCGTCAACTTTGATATTTGCAAAAGCACCACCCTTATCACGGAGTGTATCTGCAACTGCGGCACATTCCATAATCGGGTCAATGGCATTCTCGTTTACGGCATATCTCTTTGTGCCGGCAGTACCGGGAAGAGCATAAACAGCGCCGTCGGGATCAACCGCAAATTTTGTTTTAACGCCGTTGTATTTTTCCGTTACATAAGTAACATCTTCACAAACCTTATCGCCCTTTACCTGATATGTTCTCATATACATATGGTCATGTCCGGAAAGAACAAGGTCAACGTCTGTGCTGTCAACGATATCAATTATTACATCTCTCATAATAAGAGTATCGGGTTTATTTATGTTTTTACCTGCCGAATAAGCGGAACGGTGCATAAGCATAATCTTCCACTGCGCATCGGAGCCGTTAAGGTCGTTTATTATCCAGTTGCGCTGTGACTCCGTCATGGGATACATATCATTTGAGTTAAGAACGCAGAAATGAGCATTACCGTAATCGTATGAATAGCAAACACCGTTTACGGAAAGTTGATTTTCACCGGGTTTAAGATTGAACTGATTTGCAAACCAGCCGGGATTAAGTTTAACGGTGGGATTGCCCTCGTGGTTACCGGAAACGGGAACAAGAGTGTAATTTGAATTGAACTCATTGAAAGTTTCACCGTACCATGACCACTCTTCGTTTGTGCAGTCGTTTACAAAGTCACCGAGATTTACGATAAACTCTGCATTCGGATTGTACTCAACGCCTTTTTTCATAACAAGAGAAGCCTTGTAGAAATTCTCATAAGAACTTGCCTGAACATCGGCAATCGTAAGGAATGAGAATGAGCCGTCGCCGTCATCCGTTACGAATTTACCTGTAGTACCCCATTCATTTCTTTCAAGACTGCCGCAACGGTAATAATATGTCTCACCTGCTTCAAGTCCCGTAGCCTCTGCCTTGTGGCAGTAGTTACCCTGGAAAAGGTATGAACGACCGGCAAATGATTGAGCATTTGTAAAAAATTCATCATATTCACTTGCTTTGACAACCTGAAGAACGGTATCGCAATTTTTTGCTGTATACCATGTGAAACCTCTTTCTTTTGAGGGTTTTCCGTACATTGTGCAGTTCTGTCTTACAACGCTGTAATCGCCTGTTCCGTCTTCTGCAAATGAATAATAACCGAAGCAGGAGAAAACCGTTAATACTGCAAGAACACATGCCAATATTTTTTTTGCTTTCATTTATAAAACCTCCGCAGATAGTTTTTTACTTTCAGATTATACTCCCTTTAATTTGTTTTTTCAATAGAAAAACTTAAATTTCATATAATCTGTTGCAGTTACGGACACGATATTTATAAATAATACCGAATACCCGGCAAAAAGCCGCTTTAAAGTTTTTCGTAACCTTCGATGGTGTTATCAAGAAGATAGATAAAAGTATTTATAAATTTTCTCAGTAAATAACAGTTCCGGATATCGTTTTACCGTACTGTGCACTATTGGCGGGATTCACACCGACAAAATTATACGTTGCTCCATTAGTTGCCATATTCAAATATAAAGAACCGGCATATTTTGCAACTGTTTTTCCGCTTGCATTTTTACCGTAAATAATCACAACATCATTTCCGCGGCTTGCATAATCGGTCATATAACTGTATTTTGCAAGTACTGCATTATATACATCCTCGGAAATCTTTTGATTCATTCTTGCTTCCATCTGAGCTTTAGTTATTTCTTTGCTGTATGCCTGCCACAAAATCTTAATTCCGGCAGGATCATTTGCAAAGTCATAGCTTCCGTTTCGTAAAGTTCGTGAAAATCCCAATGCATCATCGGATTTTTTTGAAACTGTCAAAACGGGAAGATTGTAATTACAGTAGGTGTATCCCAGTATCTTGTTTAACTTTTGTCCGGAATAAGCAGTTATATAATCAAGCATTCCTTCTTTTTTTGAACAGGACCACAGCATATAGCTTGTCCCGTCAATGTTGCGGGTTTTACTGCTGACTTTATTCTTTTGATACCACTTGTTTGCAGGCTCACAAGTTGCGTGAAGTATATCTATCGCATCGTTTAGCTCTGTTTGATCTGTTAATTTTTGTTTCCACTGTGCATAAAGCGTAACCTTTTTTCCGTTTACGGAAGTAAGATTTTTTACTGATGCTTTATTTGCATAGCTTTTTCCCGATCCGTTTTGCTTTGTGTTCCATCCCGAGAAACTGTAGCCGGTTTTCTTAAATCCGTTGGCTGTCAATTTTACGGATTTATCATATGTTGCAGACAATTCCTTTGTTTTGCCTGTGCCGCCGTTTGCATTGAAAACAATTGTATACTTTGCGGCTGCCCATTTTGCGTAAAACGTCTTGGAGCCCGTACTGCCGGTTTTAATTGCAGTTACCTTTTTGGAAAGCTTCGAGTCCGAATACCATCCTTTAAACACATATCCCGTTTTTGAAGGGTTTTGTAATTTAACAGTTTGGCTCTTACTGTATACATTCGGATTTTTTGAGTTGTTTTTACCGCCGTTAAGCTTATAGGTGATTTTATAATAACCTTTTTTCAGCGACCACTGAGCATAAAAAGTAACCTTGGCATTCTTCTTACTTGTCAAATTTTTAACCGAAGCCGAATTTGCATAGGTTTTTCCGCTGCCGTCTTTTTTAGTATTCCAGTTTTTAAAATTATAACCTGTCTTTTTGAATGTGTTTGCGGGAAGCTTTTTTGATTTACCGTACTTTGCCGAAACGGACTTCATAGTTCCGGAGCCGCCGTTCGAATTAAACGCAATCGTATAGGTAACAGCACTTGCTTCTGCCGCAAAAGCCGTAACACCTGCCTGCCTCGAACCGAACATTAAAATGATTACCAATAAAACACAGATTTTTTTCTTCATAATCATGCCCCCCTTTTTTTCTATACTATCATAATGCTATTTAAAAGTCAAGTTTAATAGTCAATCAGATATCCTCAGATATCCTCGGTTGAAAACTGAAAACGGGAAAACTGAAAAGGTAAGTAGTAAAATAAAGATTCCAAAATAGGGAATAAAAAGAGATCCGCATTGAAACCTGTGGTATAATTTAAGCGACCAAACCTAAAACACCGGAGGTAACAATATGGATCGCTTAAATAATAACACAAATAAAGGAAA
>JAZUHA010000200.1:0-4125 GCA_045641485.1 Acutalibacteraceae bacterium | reverse complement strand
TCTTGTTTTAATAAAGAAAAAATTTCCGCTCCTTATTCGTGATAAAGAAACAAGAGGTTTTGACAAAAACTGTATTAAAGAACTTTTCAGAAACGGTCTGCCGATGGCTTTGCAGTTTTCCATAACCGCCGTAGGTTCGGTTATGCTTCAAAGTTGTGTAAACGAACTCGGAAGCGATGCTATTGCCTCTATGACAATAGGCGGAAAAACTCAACTTATTATTGTTCTGCCTGCGGAAACCATTGGTATGACAATGGCAACATATTGCGGTCAGAACACAGGTGCAAAGAAACTCGGAAGAATAAAAGAGGGAGTTATACAAAGTTCGTTACTCGCTTTCGGATATTCTGTTGCGGCATTCTTTATAGCAAACTATCTCGGCTCATACATTTCACTTCTGTTTATTGATAAAAGCGAAACAGCCGTAATAGCGCTTTCGCAACAGTTTTTACACCTGAACAGCCTGTTTTATCCGTTCTTAACACTTATATTCATTTTCAGAAACTCTTTGCAGGGGCTCGGCTACAGTCTTACCGCTATGTCCGCAGGAATTTTTGAACTTATCGCAAGGGGCGGTGTAGGCTTCGGATTTGTAAAAAAATTCGGATTCAACGCAGTATGCTTTGCAAACCCGACTGCATGGATTGCCGCAGATATTCTGCTTATTCCCGCATTTTTTGTTGCATTTTCCTCACTAAAAAAAAGATTTCCGGAAACAAAAACTTAAATCATTGTCAATAAATAAATATCAATAATCATAAAATTATTGACAATTCGGCAGTAAAATATTAAAATGTAAAGTAATATGTATTCGGAGGGGGATAAATGAAAATTACAAAAAAAGTATTAAGTTTAATTATTTCCGTAATTTTGGTATTTTCCGTTTTTTCAATTTGTGCTTTTGCAACCGATATCAAAACGGGTTCATTTAATGCAATGTCATTTAATGTTGCCGGTTTACCGAAAACTTCCGCTCTCTCGGGCGATATTGATGCGACCTCTGTAATAGAATTTATAAATAACAAAACTATCATAAATCAAAAAGCCATAGGAAAATTCGTAAATGCAGGAAATTACGATATTTTTGCAACTCAGGAAGATTTCTTTTACCACAACTTCCTTGAAGAAGGCTTGACAAACTATAATTACAGTACCGCCTGGCAGGGCGGCGTTCCTTGGGGCGACGGCACAACGGTTTTCACAAAAAACTTTAAAATGACCGGCGAAGAACACATAAAATGGAACTCTCTTTCAGGTGACGGAAGTGCCGATGACGGTGCGGATGTTTATTCAAGAAAAGGTATAACCTATGTTTGCCTTGAAATTGCAGATGGCGTTTTTGTTGATTTTTATGATATTCATGCAGACGCTTTCGGTGATGAAGGTTCTGTAGTCGCAAGAAAAGATAATTTTAAACAACTTTGCGACCTTATTGACGAAAAAGATACAGGCAGACCGATTATCATTACCGGCGATTTTAATATTTCCGGTCACCACACTTATGAAGAAAGCGGCAGATACTTTACCGAAAGATTTATTAACGAAGAAGGCTTTAAAGATGCATGGACAGAACTTTATAATGACGGTAATTACACCGATTTCAGTAAATTCGCAGGCTACCCTTCATATTGGGGTGTTTGGGATTCCGTTGAAAAATTCCTTTACCGTGACGGCGACAATGTAAAACTTACCTGCGACAGTTTTGAATACCTTAACAATGTTATTCTTAACGAAAACTACGAAAATGTTTCCGACCATGCCGCCATCACCGCATCATTCAGTTATGTTGCAACAGGCGAAGGCATTTCTGAGGAGGAAACCGTTCCGGAAACAACGAAAGATTTTGTACTTCGCATTGTTTTCAGTTTTATAGATTCTCTTATGCGTGCGTTCTCAAACCTTTCAAACATTCTTGCCTATCTCGGCTTATAATAAATCTGCGAGGTATTATGAAAGACTCTTCTTACGAATATGCCGATGATGTCATCAGCAAAGCCACCATGTTTGCCATTGCCGCACACAGCGGTCAATTCCGTAAAGACGGCATTACCCCCGCTATAATTCACGCTATGGAAGCATCGGTTATTGTTTCTACTCTTACCGGTGACCAGGACGTTATGGCGGCGGCACTTTTACATGACACGGTTGAAGATACCGATGTTACCGCCGAACAACTCAATAAAATGTTCGGTGACAAGGTTTCCGCACTTGTTGCGGCAGAAACAGAAGACAAACATAAAGAGATGTCCGCTTCCGAAAGTTGGAACTTAAGAAAAAAGGTTTCCATAGACGAACTGAAAAGTTCAACCGATAAAAATATTAAAATTCTGTGGCTCGGTGACAAACTTTCCAATATGAGGTCGTTTTACCGCTCATACCTTGAAAAAGGCAAGGCTATGTGGAATGACTTTAATCAGAAAGACGAAAAAATGCAGGAATGGTATTACCGTGAAATTGCAGATGCCCTTTCTGAATTTAAAGACACCGCAGCATACACCGAATATATTTATTTAATGAACAAAATTTTTGAAAAGGATAATTAAATGATGAATTACACTCAAAAAGACGGTGCTTTTACAATCTTTTTTGAAGGTCATATTGATTCAAACAATATTGCCGAGACCGAAGAAGAAATTAACACCATTTTGAAAGATTACAACGGCGACGATCTTATACTTGACCTTTTAAAACTTACATATATTTCAAGTGCCGGATTAAGAGCTGTGCTTCGTTTGAAAAAGAAACATAAAAACACGGTTTTGATAAATGCAAGTTCCGAAGTGTATGAGATTTTCGATATGACCGGTTTTACCGAAATGATGGATATCCAAAAAGCATACAGAGAACTTTCCGTTGACGGTTGCGAACAGCTCGGTCAGGGCTCTAACGGTATCGTTTACAGGCTCGACCCCGATACAATTATCAAGGTTTACCGCAATCCCGACAGTTTACCGGATATTAAAAACGAGCGTGAACTCGCAAGGAAAGCATTTGTACTCGGTATTCCCACCGCTATCCCCTACGATGTTGTAAGAGTAGGTGAAACATACGGCTCTGTTTTTGAACTTCTTAATGCAAAATCTTTTGCAAAAATAGTTGTTGCGGAACCCGACAAACTCAATGAAGTAACTGAAGAATACATAAGGCTTTTAAAACAGATTCACTCAACAGAAGTTCCCGAAGGCGATATGCCGAAAATGAAAGAAGTTGCGGTTAAGTGGGTTAAAGATATTAAAAACGCTCTTCCGGAGGCAACATACAACAAACTTCTTGCTCTTACCGAAGCAGTCCCCGAAAGAAATACAATGCTTCACGGCGATTACCACTTTAACAATGTTATGGTACAGAACGGCGAAACATTGCTTATAGATATGGATACGCTTTGCGTGGGTCACCCGGTATTTGAACTTGCTTCCGTATACCTTGCTTATATCGGATTCAGCGTGCTCGACCATAACTCTGTTTTCAAATTTATGGGTATCCCCTATGAACTTTCCGTAAAAATCTGGGATTTGATATTAAAACTTTATTTTGAAACGGAAGACCCCGAAAAACTTAAGGAATATGAAGACAAAGCAAAAGTTATAGGCTATACAAGACTTCTTCGCAGAACAATAAGGCGTGAGCCCGATAACGAAGAACTTATTGAATATTGCAAAAAAAATATTAATGAACTTGTTGAAAAAACAAATTCATTAGAATTTTAAAGGGAGATTATTATGACTATTGACAAAACACAAAACGGAACAGAACTCACACTCGCACTTACGGGAAGACTTGACACTACAACGGCAACAGATCTCAGTGATGCTCTTAACAGTTCCACAGACGGAATTACATTTTTGAAATTTGATTTCACATCACTTGAGTACATCTCATCTGCCGGCTTGCGTGTTCTTCTTACCGCCCAGAAACTTATGAACAAACAGGGCAAAATGGTAATTACCGGCGTAAACGAAACAATCAATGAGATTTTTGAAATCACCGGTTTCAGCGATGTTCTTACCATAGAATAATTTTGTTTTTATAATAAAGTGCGTACAAATTCTGTCCGCACTTTATTTTTCGTGTGTATATTTTTGTGATTTTTATGTTTTTTACTGAAATTTTAAAAATTTTTTAAAA
>JAZUHA010000199.1:0-2801 GCA_045641485.1 Acutalibacteraceae bacterium | reverse complement strand
GGCTAAATAGGTTTTAATTTTATCGCTTTCATAAATCGGGGTTTCAAAAACCGTATAGGTTTTTCCGGCGTTTTTGCCCGCTGTGGCTGCCTTGGTTTTGGCATCGTCAACGCTGTTTGCCGTAAGGGTAATGACCTCGGCTACATATCTGCCGCCGGTATCGCTGTCGGCAAGTGCCTGAAGTGAAGTTTCGGTAGCAAACAAAAATGCCAACAAAACCGCTGTGGTAAGAATAAGCCATTTAACGGGATTTAATCTTTTTGTTTTTTCCATAGTGTAAACTCCTTTTGTTGATTTTTTACGCCGTTTCTTTTTTGCGTTTTCTATAAACCATAAAGGTTGCGAAAACACCGATACCGCCGCCTAAAACAAGACCTGCCGCAAGACCGCCCCAAAGTGAAGAACGGGTGAACACGCTTGCCGACTTGGAGCCGTTTGCATCCATTTTATAACCTATATATCGGGGCTTAATATTTTTCCTCACGGAAAGTCCGTAATAAGAGTGCATATCAAACGGTGCGGTGTTATTGAATTTCTTAACCGCTTCAAGACCGTTGGTAAAATCACCTGTGTTGGAAGTAACAGTGAGAGAATCGGCAAGAATCGGATTTCCCGCCTTTTTATCGGTTGAAGCATAAAGTGCTACCCACTCGCGGTTTTCGCCCTTTAATGTCCAGCCGGCAATGTCGTCTATCATACGCTTGGTAACATCATGACCTGCAAGTGTTTTTTCCGCATCTCCGAGAAGCGGATTTTTTACGCCGTAATAGTATATATAATCCATTTCGGCGGTCTTGCCGGGTGAAACCTTTTGCCCGTAAATCTCTTGATGGGAGCACATTACACGGGGAATTTCTTCATACTTTAAATCTTTCTCCGGCGAAATCATGGGTACAAGCACCTTAACAAGTATGGAAATAACCATAACTGCAAGGGCTATAGCACTTGACCATTCAATAACTTTCATAATTCCGCCTTGCAAGACCGATTTCATACAATTCCAAAAAGAAGTCCTGTCAAAGGTACTAAAAGATTCTTTGGATATTCCGTAAAGTATTTGGTTTAAACGTGCCGGCTTATCCTTTGTTGCCTCAAGAAAGTATGTTCTAATCTTTACTTTATATCCCCATCCGTAAATTTTATCAGACTTAAACGCACGGTCTGCTAATTTTTCAAAGTCTTTAAACATTTCCGCCAATTGTTTCCTTGCGGCATCGTATACGTATATACCGTGTCCAAGCATAGTCGCCAATCCGGCTGCCGCCAGACCGCCGGAAGCAATGCTTATAATATTGCAAATTTTGTTTAGTTTTCCGTCTCTTGTTTCTTTAGCGCCGAAAGGTACTTCCTTTGTTTTTGCAATGGCGGCGCTTGTAAGCGCAATACCGCTGTTGGGCTCGTAAAGTGAACGGTCAACACCGTAGTAAATAGATACCCGGTTGCCGTCTTTTATCTTATCTTCATCACTCTTCGCAATGTTATTTGTCTCTTCAAGCAGACTTGTAAACGATTCTTCCAAATGTTCTACCGGCATTATTACCGAAGTGATAAGCGGAATAAGACCGATTTTTAAAAGAGCGCGCTGACCTTTTGACATAGCGTGAATTATGGGATAAAAATCTTCGTTTTTATACTTTGCCAACTCGGTTTCGTTGCTCGCGTCGTATTTCATAATAAGACCTAAAAGCGAATCATATTCCGATTTGCCCGATGCGTCCTCATAACCGGTATATTTACTTTCGTCTATGGTAACATCAAAAATTCTGCCGTAAGTATACTGTTCCTGCTCTAAATTGCTGAGTCCTTCATAATATTTTTCGTATTCAAGCAAATCCTGCGCCGCTTTATATTCTTCTTCCGTGAGGTCAAGCGGATTGCCTTCAGCCGCCGCTGTCGCGCGAATTTCTTTTTTAGTTTCGTCATATTTTTCTTTGAAATCTTTTTCGTCGAATTTACCTATACGCTCGCAGATTTCGTCATTTTCCATTAACGATACTTTTTCCATTGTATCGGTAAACGGGTGTTCGCTTTTTTGATAGAAGCGGATATATTCCTGAATTTCTTTAAGAGAATTGCGAATATCCCCAACATATTCGTCGTAAATGGCATATTCCGGGTTGTTTTTAAAGCCGTCAAGTGACTGCAAAAAGCGTTCCGTTTCTATATCGTCAAGGAAACTTTTGTAGTTTTTGTCTTCGTTTTTATAGGTATCGGCGCAGGAAATCATCAATGCGCTTTCGATAGCCTGAAGTACGGTTGAATTTGACTGCATTATAATCTTTATAAGAACATCCTTAACCTCACTATATTCCTTGTCTGCAATTTTCATAAACAAATCATTGAGTGTTTCGTTGGAATCTTCTTCGTAGAGATAGTCAAAAAGTTTTTTCACGTACTGAGCCTTTTCGTTGCTGCTCTCGGCGCGCAGGTTCTCTACATGCTCTTTAATGGCAATATGCAAATCCTTTCCGAGAAGTTCGGCTTTTTGCTTAAGTTCTTCCAAATATTTATTATATTCTTCATAACCCCAGCCGCCGCGCATATTCATTGTTTTTATTGAGGTGATTGCCTTTTTGGCATTATTCGTGGTGGTATAGGCCAAATAGGTTTTAACCTTATCACTCTCGTAAATCGGGGTTCCGAAAACTCTATATGTTTTTTTAGCCTTTTTCCCCGCCTCAGCCGCCTTATTCTGTGCATCCTTCAGGTCGTTCGCGGTAAGAGTAATAACCTCTTTTACATACTTGCCGTTCGTATCACTTGCCGCAAGGGCACTGAGTGATGTTTCGGTGGCAAACAAG
>JAZUHA010000198.1:0-3386 GCA_045641485.1 Acutalibacteraceae bacterium | reverse complement strand
TATTATTATACCTGATGTGTTTCTGTCTATGCGGTTTACAAGTGCCGGCGAAAATGATTTTTCATCGTCCGGCTCATACTCTTTTTTCTCGTAAAGATACCGTTTTATTCTTGTTATGGCAGTATCTGTATATTCGCCGTTATCCGGGTGCGAAAGAAGTCCGGCAGGTTTGTCGCAAAGCAAAATATTTTCGTCTTCATATACGATTTTCAGATTTTTTCCCGCATTTAAAAAATCGTATTTCGGTTCTTTTGAACCGAAGAATTCATCATTTATGTAAAGAGAAACAATGTCTCCCTCACGAAGCCTATAACTTATATCGCTTTTTTTGCCGTTTATTTTAATTCTTTTGCTTCGTATATATTTATACATAAGTGATTTCGGTAAAAGAGGCAATGATTTTGTGATGTATTTGTCAAGGCGTTGGTCGGCATCGTTCTTTTTTATTGTGAATTCTTTCAATCGAGACCCAACTCCTCTTTTATTTTTTCGAGTTTTTTAAACCGTCTGCTTACCGCCGAGCGTGAAAGCGGCGGAGTCATCATTTCACCGAGTGTACCGAGTGTGAGGTCGGGATTTTCAAGCCTTAATTCACAAAGTTGCGCAAGGTCCTCCGTCATATCGTTAAGACTTATTTTTGAAAGAATTTTTTCGATGAGTTCCGTCTGATTCATTCCGGCATCAATAGTTCGTGAAAGGTTTGCCGCCTCAAAATTCGTGCGGCGGTTTATTTGATTTTTTACTGTTTTTACGGCACGTGTTTCCATAACAAAAAAGAATGATGCGGTAGCACCCATTGTGCCGATGTAATCTTCCACACCGTCTGCTTCTTTGCAGTAAAGCATATAACCTGAATCTCTTACGAGTTTTTTTACTTTAAGTCCCGTTTCTTCTATAACGTTTTTAAGGTCGTCACAAAGTTTGCTTTTAGTAATGTTAAATTCGATATGATAATCTTTTTCGGGGTTTGCAATACTTCCGCAAGAAAGGAACGCCCCTCGTAAAAATGCTTTAAAACAGCAGTCTTCTTCTGTATTTTCGATATTGGCAAGATTTATTCTTAAAACAATCTCCCTGCCCGTATATCCGAAAAATTCAAGAATTTTTTTTCGGTCTTCCGCTTTTTCAACAGATATTTTGAATTTCCCGGCTTTAGAGCAATTTATCACGGGAACTACCCCCGTAAGTTCACGAATTGAATTGCAGTAAAGCGAAGCAACGCTTTCGATTTCGGTAAGCAGTGATATTTCCATCAATGAAAAACTTCTGCCGAAAAGCAAAAGCCCGAAAGTTTCCGCTTTCAGGCAGCAATTTGCTTTTTGTAAAGAACAAAGTTCGTTTTTTAAATCTGCAGAAAATGACATTTTAAAGTATCCTGACTTCCGGCTCAAGTGTTACGCCGGTTTCTTTTAACACGGTTTCACGAACAAAATCAATAAGTTTTAATACATCTTCTGATGTTGCATTGTTTTTGTTTATTAAAAACCCGGCGTGCTTTTCGCTCACGGCGGCACCGCCTATTTCTTTGCCTTTAAGCTGACAATTTTCAATAAGCGCTCCCGCAAAATGGCCTTCGGGGCGTTTAAATGTGCTTCCGGCGCTCGGATATTCAAGAGGCTGTTTTTCTTTTCGTCTTGAAATAAAATCGTCCATAGCGGATTTTATTTCTTCAGAGTTGCCTTTTTTAAGTTTGATTTCAACGCCCGTAATAATATATTCTTCTGTTTTTTCATATACGGAAGTACGGTAAGAAAGCATAAGTTCATCTGCGGCGAAAGAGCCTTTATTTCCGTTTTTATCTATATGATAAACTCTTGTAAGGACATCTTTCATTTCTCCGCCGTAGGCACCGCCGTTCATAAATGCGGCACCTCCGCAGGAACCCGGTATACCGTATGCAAATTCCAAACCGGAAAGAGAATTTTCAAGTGCGAATTTACAAAGAACGGCAAGTTTTACTCCGGCACCCGCAAATATTGTTTCACTGTCTTTTAAATACAAATCGCACAGACCGTCTGTTGTTTTGATAACGATTTTTTTGAGTTCGCCGTCGGGAGCTAAAACATTACTGCCGTTACCGAGAACGATAAAGGGAACATTTTCTTTGTTTATTGCTTTAACGACAGCCGAAAGCCCGTCTTCCGTTTTAGGTGTGATAAGAAGCGGACACGTACCGCCCGTCTTAAAAGTGGTAATATCTTTTAACGAAGCATTTTCCGAAACCGTACAGCCGTTTTCTTCGGCTGTGTTTTTTATATTCAAAAGCGAATTCAAAGAAATATTTATATCAATCACCGTCAATCATCTAATAATGCAGAGCCTATAATACCGGCATCGTTGGCAAGTTTTGCGGGTACGATTTTCGCCTGTTTTTTGGCGTGTATGCTGTAACGCTCTTTTTCAACATATTTGCGTATGGGTGCAAGTATTTTTTCACCCTGGGCGCTTATGCCGCCGCCTATACAAACCATTTCCGGCTGTAAAGAGTTAATGATGTTTGCAATACCCACGGAAACATAGTAAAGATAACGGTTTACAACGTTTATTGCGGTTTCGTCATTTTCGTCAAATGCTTTAAAAATGCTTATACCGTCAACCTTTTCGATATCGTTATCGCAGGTTTTCCATAAAAGAGAGTCTTTGTTGTTTTCCATAGCCTCTTTTGCCTGTGAGATAAGAGCAGGTGCGGAAGCATATTTTTCCCAGCAGCCTTTTCTGCCGCAGTTGCACTGAATTCCGTCAACACAAATTACGGTATGACCGATTTCACCGCCGCAGTAGTTATATCCTCTTATAATTTTACCGTCAATAATAACTCCGCTGCCGACACCCGTTCCGAGAGTTATCGCAACAAAATCTTTAACTCCGTTACCCGAACCTGCAACGGCTTCACCGAGAGCGGCGCAGTTTGCATCGTTTTCAAGGAAAACTGGCTTTTTAAGACGCTCTTCAAGAAGTGTTTTTGCGGGTACATTATTAAAACCGAGGTTATTTGAAAATTCGATTTCACCCGTTTCTTTATTTACGGAACCGGGAGTGCCTATGCCTACCGTCTTAATATCTTCATAATCAATACCGGCATTTTCGACCGCAAGGTCAACGGCTTCTTTTATGGAATCAAAAATTTCTTCGGCAGGGCGGGGTGCACGTGTTTTTACCGTTCCTCTGCCTATAATTTCATTCTTTTCATTTACTACACCTACGGCAATATTTGTTCCGCCGAGGTCAACGCCTATTCTGTACATATTATTTCCTCCGAGAAGTTTTTTATTTTATCAGTACCGGATTTCAAGTTCTTTTGACTGCGGTTCGGTATCTCCCATACCGAGTTGCTGTAAAAGTTCTTTTGCACCGTTATATCCCATTTTTTTCTGACGGTTGTTCAT
>JAZUHA010000197.1:0-15337 GCA_045641485.1 Acutalibacteraceae bacterium | reverse complement strand
AAGTACATGTAGGCGGCGGACTTGTTACCGTTATGGTAAGAGGTGACGTAGGTGCTGTTAAAGCGGCAACAGATGCAGGCGCAGCAGCAGCTTCAAGAGTAGGCGAACTCGTCTCGGTTCACGTAATTCCCAGACCCCACAGCGAAGTTGAATACATACTTCCCACACTTGAAAACTGCGACCGTCAGTAATTTGTAAATTCCTGCAGTTGCCACTGTGAGTTTACTTATAAATCGAAAGGAGGATAGCGGTGGATATTTTAACGGAAGCGGACCTTCGCAGCGGAATATATCAAGAAAACAGCAAGGTCATTCTTAACGAGGGAACATTTATAACACCCCTTGCCAAAGAGTATTTGCGAAATAACTCCATTGAAGTGGTTTACAAAGGTAAAAACACTTCGGGCGGAAGTTTCGGCAAAGGGGTAATGAGTTACTCTCCCGTTTCCGGAACGGGTAAAAATAAATACATTGATTATGAAACCAATGAAGGATATTCGGACAAACCCGAAAATATGACTCATTTGTATGATAATGTTTTAGTTCCCAAAAATCATCCGCGCATCCTCTTAAGAGGTAAACTTGACAGCCTTGAAGCACTTATAATGCGTACACAGATTACAGCCGAAGATGAGGGTTACGGCAATATTGCCGCCGAACTTGACGAAATAATGGGATTTGTTCAGAAAATCCTTGCCTGCGAAGTAAAAAACGAGCCCGTGCCGGATATAAAAATTCTCGGTATGAATTCGCAAAGACTTCGCTATGTTTCTCATAATCCGGTTGAAGAATTCGGTATACAGCATTCGGTTCCCCATTATTCAATGGGTAAACTTTGTGTTGAACTGAATTATTTAAGAACTTTTATCAGAGAAACGGAACTTTGCGCCGTTTCTGCTTTCAGCGACGGTAAAAAGTGCGAGAGAAACGATATCGTTGAAGCATTGAACAGATTGAGCAGTTGTGTTTACATTATTTTTTGCAAAAAAGTTGCAGGACAATACGATTAAAAGGGTACTGTTATGAACGAAACACAAATCAGGGAAATTGTCACAAAAGTTTTAAAACAGATGACGGTTTCCGACAAACCCATTCCCATTGAAGCATCTGCAAGACATGTTCATTTAACAAAAGAAGCGGTTGAACTTCTTTTCGGCAAAGGCGCCGTACTTACCAAAAAGAGAGATTTATCTCAACCGGGAGAATTTTTAAGTGAACAAAGACTTAAACTTGTTACTTCAAAAGGTGAAATAGCCAATGTCGCTGTTTTGGGACCGGAAAGAAAAGCCGTTCAGGTCGAACTTTCTTTAACCGATTGCAGAACATTGGGAATAAACGCTCCGATAAATTTATCGGGTAATTTAAACGGAGCGGGAAGTGTGTATCTCGTCAGCGAAAATGCTGTTTTTGATGCAGAAAACAGCGTTATTGTTGCCGGGAATCATATACATATGACTCCACTTGACGCCGAAAATTACGGCGTAAAAGACGGTCAGAGTGTTAAAGTATCGGTAAATACACAAAGACCGGTTACTTTTGATAATGTAATTATCAGAGTAAACCCGAATTTTTCACTTGCAATGCATATTGATTTTGATGAGGCGAATGCTTGTTGTTTAGGTAAAAACACAACAGGCAGGCTTTCATTATAATTTTTTAAGGAATGACTATGGAAAATATGTCTTATGATGCTTTAGTTGAACTTATAACTAAAGAAGTAATCAAAACAATTTCACAAAATAATAATCTGCAAAGCGCAAATATTGAAAGTAACGGCAACAAACCGAACGCACTTGTAATAGGTAACCGTGACGGATTACCGCAGTTTGCCGCAGAAAAATACCGGCTTTCGCAAACAGACGAATACAAGGGTGATATTTCACCTTACGAATGTGTGTTTATCGCAAAACTTTCGTTTAGCGAACTTGCCGACTGTGCTTCGGGTAAAGATTCTACCGCCGTTTCCTGTGCAGTAACGAATGCTTTGCTTCACGGCAAAAAAGTGTATTTACTTGAATCGTCACTGCCTCACCGCAATTTTTCTGCAACCGCAAACAGAAATTTTTACAAAATGTTTGAAGGCTATGTAAACACTTTGCGTTCATTCGGTGTGGAATTTGTGCCGAATCAGTGGTACGGTAAAAACCTTAATTGCAGTGCAATAGCAGATAACACCGCTGACAAGGTTATTACGGAAAAAATTGCATTATTACTTTGTGAAAAATCCGACGGTATCGTTCATTTAAGAAAAGGAACGGTTATAACTCCGTCTGCAAAAGATATATTCAATCATTCCGGAATTTCAGTGGAATTTGTGTAAGGAGGCAGCCCCCATGATAATATGTAAGGTCATAGGCCATGTATGGGCAACCAAAAAAGAAGAATCTTTACTCGGTATGAAACTTATGGTTGTTAAAGAAATCAAACCGGGTTACAGAGAGGGCGACCCTTTTGTAGCCGCAGATGTGGTTTGTGCCGGTGTCGGCGACAGAGTTCTTGTTGTTACCGGAAGTACCGCAAGACGGGCATTGGGTAAAGAAGATATCGCCATAGACAGCGCCATTGTGGGTATTATAGATTCTCTTGAAGTAGACAGAGAAGCTATGGAAAATGTAAATAAGCAGGTGGAATAATTGGATTTAACCGAAAAAATTTTTAATGCCGGTATAGTCGGCTGCGGCGGTGCCGGGTTTCCCACTCATGTAAAGTACAATACAAAGGTTCGGCATTTTATTATAAATGCCGCAGAATGTGAGCCGCTTTTAAGAACAGACAGATACATAATGTGCAATTTTGCAGATAAAATAATTTCTGCCTGCGAAATTATTACAAAGCATTTATGTGCCGAGGACTGCACTATTGCTTTAAAAAGTAATTATACCGAAGAAATCAGAGCATTAAAAAGTGCAATAGAAAAGCAAAGTTCCGGTGTAAAACTTCATACCATGGACAGTTTTTATCCTGCCGGTGACGAGCAGGTTGCGGTTTTTGAAGTAACCGGTAAAGTAGTTCCGCCGTCGGGCATTCCGCTTGATGTCGGATGTGTCGTATCGAATGTCGCAACGGTTTTGGGCATATACGATGCCGTCAACGACAAACCGTTTACACATAAATTTTTAACAATAACGGGTGAGGTCAATGAGCCTACCGTTCTTCATGTTCCTCTCGGAACATCTTTCCTTGACTGCCTTAATTTGGCGGGCGGTCCGTGTTTTGACGATTATTTTGTTATTTCGGGCGGTCCTATGATGGGCAAGCCTTTAACAAAAGAAGAAGCAAGTAAAGCCGTTGTAACAAAAACAACTTCCGGTTTTATACTTTTACCTGCTTCCGGCAGGTTGCCGTCTTTGCACAAAACACCCATAGAACATACAATCAACAGAGCAAAATCGGCTTGTATTCAGTGTACATACTGTACACAGTTATGCCCTCGACATATGTTGGGGCATCCTATAGAACCTCATAAAATTATGAGGAAACTTTCCTGCGGTTCAATAGAAGAAGTCGCAAAAGACCCGGTGGCAATAAACGCTTTACTTTGCTGTGAATGCGGAGTGTGCGAGTTATTTGCCTGCCCCATGCAGTTAAATCCGAGGAAAGTAAATTCGTTAGTCAAAAAAGAATTGGCGAAAAATAAAATAAGATATCCGAAAGAAAATGTTGAGTTGTCTCCTGACATCAACAGAGAATACCGTAAAATACCGTCAAAGCGTGCCGCAAACCGTGCGGGTGCCGGTAAATATTACGATTACGAAATAAAAAATTGTAAAGAATTCACACCGCAAACTGTAAATATCCCGTTAAGTCAGCATATAGGCGCTCCGTCTGAATGTGTTGTTAATGTCGGGGATACGGTAACCTGCGGACAGCTTATAGCCTCCTGCCCTGCCGATAAATTAGGTGCAAATATTCATTCATCGGTTAACGGCACGGTAGAAGCCGTAGGCCATGTGATTACCATAAAAACAAAGTAGGTGAAGAGATATGTATGAATCAATAGGTTTTCTTGAATTAAACAGTATTGCAAAAGGCATAGAAGCCGCCGATGCAATATTAAAAGCCGCACAGACGGAACTGATTTTTGCCCGTGCGGGTTGTCCCGGTAAATATTATATTCTCTTTACCGGTGAGGTTGCCGCCGTTTCGGCTTCATTGGAAGCAGGCGCTTTAATCGGAGGCGCACATACAGTAGATAAATGCGTTATTCCGAGCGTACATCCGCAGGTAATTGCCGCAATAAATGCCGCTGTTTCTCCCGTTACCGAAAATGCCGTAGGCGTTATGGAGTTTTTCAGCGTTACAGCCGCAGTTTATGCCGCCGATGCCGCTGTTAAAGCCGCAGAAGTCAATCTTATGGATGTAAGACTCGGCACCGGAATAGGCGGAAAATCATTCGTTGTACTGTCGGGTGAAGTTGCCGCAGTTACGGAATCGGTTAATTGCGGAATAAATACGAAAAATGCCGAGGGAATGGTCGTTTCAAGCGTGGTAATTCCCAATCCGAGACCGGAAATATTTGATTCGTTAATGTAAACGGAGCGTAATTATGTCAGAGGAAATTTTTGAAGATAAAAAACGGATAATACAGGAGTTTGTTCCCGGTAAACAGGTTACCATGGCTCACCTGATTGCAAACCCCGATGACGATTTGTATAAAAAACTCGGCGTGGTAAGTAAAAAACGGGGCGCTCTCGGTATTATGACGATAACACCGTCGGAAGCCGCCATTATCGGTGCGGATGTTGCAACAAAAGCCGCAAATGTGGATATTGTTTTTGTAGACAGATTCAGCGGTTCTCTGGTTATCTGCGGCGATGTTGCAAGCGTGGAGGCATCTTTAAAAGATGTTCTTTCTACACTTAAAAATATTTTGAAATTTGCCACAACAGATATAACAAGGACTTAATTTATGAAAAAAGCAATGTTAATAGGTTCTTCTACCTGCGGTAAAACAACCTTATGCCAAAGACTGAACGGCATAAATATAGAATATCAGAAAACACAGACAATCGGCGTTATAAACAATTGCATTGATACTCCCGGTGAGTATCTTGAAAACCGCCAGTTATATAAAGGAATAATCGTCACTGCGGCAGACAGTGATGTTATTCTTTTTTTGCAGGATGCAACAGACGAGCGGTTTCGCTTCTCTCCCGGGCAGGCGGCATTTTTCAGTGCTCCCGTAATAGGCGTGGTAAGTAAAATCGATATAGCGACAAAACAGCAGATTGACGATGCCGTAGAACTTCTTGAACTTGCCGGTTGCCGGAGAATATTCCTTACAAGCGCCGTAACGGGTGAGGGAACTCACGAATTACTCGAATATTTGGAATCAGATGAAGATATGGAATAAAAAAGTTTCTGTGAGGTGTTTCAGATGAAAACAGGTGACAAAGATGTTCGTCTCGGTATTTCTTTTTCAAAGTATTTACCCGAAGATGTTGAAAAATTTATAAATGCGGGCTTTCGTTACTTTGAAATTCTCATTCCCGCCCGTGTGCCAAACCCCAATCCTCTTGCAAAATCGCCTGAAGAACGAAGAAAAAATCCGTATACCTATGAAGAAGCCCGCCTTCTTGCTTTAAGAGGTCAGGAAGAAAAACTTGTAGGACAAGTCGAAGAACTTGCAAAAACCGTTCTTTCATACGGGGATTATCTGTGGAGCGTTCATCTTCCGTTCGGAGGCGGTTGGGATGCGGCTCACATTGATGAAAAAAGCCGTGAAGATGCGGTTTGCGGACTTAAACGGATAATTGATTTGACTGCCGGGTGGAAACCTACTGTATATGTTTTACACGGCTGTCTTGAGCCCGTAAAAGATGATGAACGGGAAGCAAGACTTCTTCAGTGCATTAAATCCGTAAAGGAACTTAACGAATATGCAAAACAGTACGGCGCACAGATTGCACTTGAGGATTTACCCCGTTCGTGCCTCGGAAACAGCACTGCCGAAATGGAAAGAATTGTAAAAGCCACGGGTGTTAAAGTTTGTTTTGATGTAAATCATCTTTTGGGCGACACTCACGAAAACTTTTTAAATGCTCTTGAAAATGAAATTATTACAACTCATCTTTCCGATTATGACGGCATTGACGAACGCCACCTGCTCCCCGGTGAGGGAATAGTGCCGTGGAAGTTTATATATGAAAGGCTTGAAAATGTCGGTTATAAAGGCCCGTATTTATTTGAACTTAAAATTGTTGAGGATGTACCGTATCCGGCAGAAAAAATAATCACCGCTTTTAAAGCGGCGATGGAAAAGTAAAATGAAAATAATATTTCTTGATATTGACGGTGTAATTAAAGAGGATTATGAGGGTGCACCGTTTCTTGATGAAAGTTTAAGTGTACTAAAAGAGATTGTTGACGAAACAAATGCAAAGCTTGTTATGTCTTCGACCTGGAAGGTGAAATACAAAGCCTTTACAGAAAACGGATACAAGACGGAGTTTGATGATATTCTAAGATTGTATAACACTCTTAAAAAACACGGTCTTTCGATTTACGATTATACTCCGCTTATAAAAACAGACCGTGAAATCCGCCGCCCGACCGAAATACGGGAATACTTAAAAAACGCAAAAAATATCGAAAGTTTTTGTATTCTTGATGACAGAGATGAATTTTTGTGGGAGGATTTGTCGGAAAATCTTGTACTGACAGACCTCGGTACTGACGAAAACGGCAAAAAGACAGCGCATCTGACTGCGGCGCATAAGGAGAAAATCTTTAGTTTCGGCTTCGCCGATTCAATGAGGAATTAGGAGTGAGGAATTTCGGGGCTTCGCCGAATTATATATTACCTTGTAAATAACAGACAGTTTATTCTCCGATATTTACCATTTTTCAGATAACAGATAATAGATAACAGATAAAAGATAAAAATTTCGGGGAACGGCAGAGCCGTTCCGATTTATAACCGATTATGTATTTCAATAAGTTATCGTGTTTATTTTGGGGTTTAATATAAACTGTCAGTTTTAACATATTAAAAAAATCAACCGATTTATTATTCTTCGCTTTTAAAGAACGATAAATCGGTTTTTTAAATTTATTTAATTGTAATGAAAAATAAAATATGAAAGTGTGAACTAACAGTTATTCACAATGTGATATAATTCGGCGAAGCCCCGAAACTCCACTCTTCACACTCCACACTCCACACTAAAATTCCACTCTCCACACTCCACACTAATGCGAAGTTCTGTTTCCGACACTTACTTAATCCAAAAATTCTTTCTTATACTTAACATTAAACGCCGCCGCAACATCTTTAAGGTTTTCGTCTGTGATAATGTTTATTCTCGGAACGGCAGATGTCATCATATAAATCTGTGCGGCTTTTTCAACCGTTTCAATAAGACCGAAAGTTTCGTCAAGGTCTTTTCCGGCACCGTAAATACCGTGCATACCCCAGACTACAAGTCTGTAGTCGTTCATTTTTTCGGCTGTTTTAATGCCTATTTCGTTATTTCCGCAAACCATCCACGGAAGTACGCCTACGCCTTCGGGGAAAACTATAATGCACTCGGTGCACATTTTCCAAAGTGAACGGGTAAAATCCCTGTCGTTAAGCGGATGGATAAAATTCATTGCAAGTGTATTTGCCGGGTGACAGTGCATAATAACTCTGTTTTCGGGATTTACTTTAAGCCTTGCTATGTGGCTCATAAGGTGTGCCGGTAGTTCACTTGTGAATTTTCCGCCGTCTTTATAACCCCAAAGGAGTTCTGCCGTTGTGCCGTCTTCCGCTATTCTGATTATTCCGAGGTTCGTTTCCGGGTCATTTTCAACATTTTTAAAATATTTGCCCGTTCCCGTTACAAGAAAGAGTTTGCCTTTTAATTGAGTTGCATCAAATCCCGTAGGAATATTTCTTATAACCTTGTATTTCGGGAGATATTCATAAGCTTCATTTTCATCTAAAAGTACGCTTATGTTACCGCCGTTTCTTTCGTCCCAGCCCAAGCGGTACATATTTGCCGTAATTGAGCACATTTCTTTAATAAAAGGTGCCGTTAAAATATCTTTCATTTTCTGTTCACCAAAACTTCCTTCTCGTATTTTTTTACTTCATCAAGATAATTTTCGCTTTTTTTCTGTCTCTTTAAATATTCGTTCCAGATATCACCGAAAGGCATTTCTTTAAGTTGTTCGCTCATTACAAGAAGTGATGTGAAATCGGCTGTTTCCTGCTTGTTTTTAAGTTCTTCTGACGGCTCAAGCAAAGCGTAAAGAAGGGCTTTTTCTACCGAACGCAGGCCGGTTACCCAAGCGGCAACTCTGTTTATAGAAGCGTCGAAATAATCTGTTGCGATAAATACTCTGTCAAGGGCATCTGCTCTTACGATTTCTTTCATTATTTCTTTTGTTTCGTCGTCAAAAATAACAACATGGTCGGAGTCCCAGCGAACGCATCTTGTAACATGGAGTGCAACTTTTTCATTGAAAAGAAGCATAGAGGAAATTTTGTCGGAAACAACTTCTGTCGGGTGGTAGTGACCGTTATCCATAAGCGGAACGATTTTTTTATTTGCAACGTAGTTCATACAAAATTCCGCAGAGCCTACCGTATAACTTTCAAGACCTATTCCGAAAACCTTTGATTCAACACACGGGAAAACCTTTGTTTTGTCGTAAGGTGTGCTGAGGATTTCATCAAGAGATTTTTTAAATCTTGCACGGGGAGAAAATCTGTCGGACGGAATATCCTTATATCCGTCGGGAATCCAGAAGTTGATAACACAGGGAACACCCGTTTCCTCGGCAAAATAATTTGCTATAACCATACAGCGTTTGCCGTGCTCAACCCAGAATTTACGTACGGTTTCATCGGGAGAAGAAAGAGTAAGATTGTCTTTAACCATGGGGTGAGAAAAGAACGTCGGGTTAAAATCAATACCCATATTTCTTTCTTTTGCAAAATCCACCCATTTTTTAAAGTGGCGGGGCTGAATTTTATCTCTGTCAAAAAACTCGCCGTCATCAAAAATTGCATAACTTGCGTGAAGATTTAATTTGAGTTTGCCGGGAACAAGGCTTATAACCTTGTCAATATCGTTCATAAGTTCTTCGGGTGTTGTTGCTTTGCCGGGGTAGTTACCGGTTGTCTGAATACCGCCGGAAAGCGCTTCTTTGCTGTCAAAACCGACAACGTCATCACCCTGCCAGCAGTGCATGGAAACGGTAACATCTTTTAAAGTGTTCAATGCTTTTTCGGTATCAACACCTATTTTTGAATACATTTCTTTTGCTTCATCGTATCTGCTCATCATAAATCCCCCAATCTCAATTTTCAAAGAACTGTATTTTATCATATATTCTTTTATAATTCAATACGGATTTGTTGTTTTTTCCTGCTTTTCGGTGCTTTTTCGTAAAAATATTTTGCAAAATCATTTTATGTTTGTTATAATACCGATAAATATAAAAGAGGGTGTTATTACGGAAAAGAGAATATGCGTTTCCTGCGGAAAACAATTTGTAATAGAAGATAAAGAGAAACAGTTTTATATAAAAAACGGGCTTACTTTACCGAAAAGGTGTAAGTCCTGCCGTGAAAAGTCAAAAAAGGTAAAAAATGCAGCTAAAAGAAGTGCAGATAAAAAATTTTTGGTTTCACTTACATTGCTCGGTGTGGCGGCGGCAAATATTTTTACGGGCTTTTCTTACTATAAAAACGGCGAATTTTTAAAGGCAGTTACAAATTTCTGTATTGCTTTCACATTTTTCCTTGTATTTTGCATTGCTTTAATTAAAAAAAGCAAAAAACCGAAAACGGAAGAACTTATCGGGATAATGAACGAATTTCCTCTCGGCTTTTCAAATCCCGAAACTTTTCTTGAACATTACAATAAACATAAAGACGAAACAAAATCACATTCACCGAGGGAGTATTTAAGTAAAGCAAACCGTGTTGTATCGTCAAAAAAATCTCTCAAAAAAACAGAGAAAGAAGACGGCGATATGATTTATTTTGACAGTGCTACAGGTGAAATAGTGTTTGTGTCAAAGTTTGATAAAATAAGAACTTACTATGTTTCTGATTATGACTATTTTAAACGGCAGTAAAACAAAATTTACAATTTGTTATAAATCCCGTTGTTGACAAATACCGTATATACATTATAATTATTTTTATAGGAGGAGAGTGTTTATATGAAAAAGTTTTTAAGTATTCTGTCATTAAGTATTGCGATATTGCTTGTTTTTTCCGGCTGTACGGGGGCGGAGAATACAAAAAAGAACAATAAATTAAAAATCGTGACGACCGTTTTTCCCGTGTATGACTGGGTTAGAAATATAGTAGGTGAAAACAGCGATATCGAACTTACAATGCTTCTTGACAGCGGCGTTGATTTACACAGTTTTCAGCCTACCGCAGACGATATTATTACAGTTTCCTCTGCCGATATGTTTATTTACATAGGCGGCGAGTCCGATGAATGGACAGAAGACGCCTTAAAAGAGACGGTAAATAAAGATATGACGGTTATTTCACTTATGGACGAACTCGGAAATAATGCGAAAGAGGAAGAGTTAAAAGAGGGTATGGAACCGGAAGAAGAGGAGGAAGCGGAAGACGGCGCTCCCGAATATGACGAACATATCTGGCTTTCGCTTAAAAATGCCGCTGTTCTTTGCGAAAAAATAAAAGATGCACTTGTTTTAAAAGACAGCGAACATAAAGCAGTGTACGAAGAAAACTGCAAAAAATATACAGACGAACTTATATCTTTAGATAAAGAATATGAAAATGCCGTGAATTCTTCAAAGATAAAAACACTTCTTTTTGCCGACAGATTTCCGTTCAGATACCTTGCCGACGATTACGGTCTTGATTATTTTGCCGCATTTAAAGGTTGTTCCGCCGAGAGTGAAGCAAGTTTTGAAACGGTATCATTCCTTGCAAAAAAGACGGATGAATTAAATCTTTCGTGCGTTTTCACAATAGACGGAACAAAGACAAATATAGCAAAAACCGTTGTTGAAAACACAAAAACCCAAAATCAGAAAATACTGTCGCTCAATTCAATGCAGTCCGTAACATCGGGCGATGTTGAAAACGGCGTAAAATATATTGATATTATGAAAAGCAATCTTTCTGTTTTAAAGGAAGCACTTTCATAAAAAGAGGTAAAAAATGGCACTTGTTACTTGTGACAGACTTTCCCTCGGTTATGACGGGAATGTTTTGGTCAAAAATCTTAATTTCACCGTAGAAAGCGGCGATTATCTTTGCATAGTCGGAGAAAACGGCTCCGGCAAAAGCACGCTTATGAAAACGCTTCTCGGTCTTAAACTGCCCGTTTCGGGTGAAGTGCACTTCGGTGACGGTCTTACGGCGGAAAAAATCGGCTATCTGCCTCAGCAGACGCAGGTGCAAAAGGACTTTCCCGCAAGTGTTACCGAGGTTGTTATGTCCGGCTTTTGCGGAAGAAACGGTATAAAACCTTTCTATTCAGCCGAGCAAAAGAAAATCTGTTTACGGCAGACGGAAAAAATGGGTATTTCTCATCTTAAAAAGAAATGCTACCGTGAACTTTCCGGCGGTCAACAGCAAAGAGTTCTTCTTGCAAGGGCTTTGTGCGCTACCGAAAAACTTCTTGTACTTGACGAGCCCGTAACGGGGCTTGACCCGAAAGCCTCCGAGCAGATGTACGAACTTATTTATTCACTAAATAAAAATGACGGTATTTCCGTTATTATGGTTTCTCACGATATTTCTTCCGTAATAAAATATGCGAGCCATATTCTGCATATAGGTCAGGATATATTTTTCGGTACAAAGGAAGAATATCTTAAAACAAATCTCGGAAATGTTTTCACCGCAAAAGGGGGCGAAAACAATGGCTGAAATTATTGAAAAACTTTCTGTTTCTTTCCAGTATCCGTTTGTGCGCTATGCGCTTATAGCGGGTGTGCTTGTGGCATTGTGTTCGTCGCTTTTGGGCGTTACGCTTGTACTTAAAAGGTTTTCTTTTATAGGTGACGGGCTTTCTCATGTTGCGTTCGGAGCCATGACGGTCTCCGCAATTTTCGGCGTTTTCCTCGATAAGGATTTTGCGGCTTCTTCGGGTTTTAATTCGTTTATTTATGATATACTTGTAAAAAACGATATGCCCGTAACACTTTTATTTACAATTATTTGTGCAGTGCTTCTTTTGCGGACGGGGCGTAATTCCAAAATCAACGGTGATGCCGCCGTTGCAATGATTTCCGTCGGCTCTCTTGCTATGGGTTATCTTCTGTTAAATCTGTTTTCCACATCGTCAAACCTTTCGGGAGATGTTTGCGGAACGCTTTTCGGCTCAACTTCAATTCTTACTTTAAGTATAACCGAAGTCATAATATGCGTTGTACTTTCCGTAATTGTGGTCGCTTGTTTTGTTTTCTTTTACAACAAGATTTTTGCCGTTACATTCGATGAAAGTTTTGCAACCGCAACGGGTACAAAAGCGGATTTATATAATCTGATTATTGCCGTTATTGTGGCTGTCGTTATTGTGCTTGCAATGAACCTTGTGGGTTCGCTTCTTATTTCGGCACTTATAATTTTCCCTGCGCTTTCCGCAATGAGGGTATTTAAGAGTTTTAAATCGGTAACCGTGTGTTCCGTGGCGGTTTCGGTATTTTGTGCCGTTACGGGTATTTTAATTTCGGTTGTCGCCGGTACGCCCGTAGGCTCTACAATAGTTGCGGCGGATATTGCCGTGTTCTTAATATTTTTTGTTATCGGTAAATTTAAAGGAGGAAAAGGATAATGAAAAAATTTATATCTCTCATTCTTACTGCTTCGCTTCTGCTTTCTCTTGCCGCCTGCGGTACTACGGGAAACGAAAAATCTGAAAATAACAATAAAACAGATGTTTCCGAAAATAATGAAGCGGTTAATAAAGATTACGGAAAAATAGATGTTGATTTAACCGTTTTAAGCAGTACGGTGGTTTATTCCGAAGTTTATGCCATGGTAAACACACCGAATAAATACCTTGGTAAAACCGTTAAAATGAACGGTGCTTTCAATGTTCTTGAAAGTGAAGAAATGGGCAGAAATTACTATACCTGCATTATTAAAGATGCTACCGCCTGCTGTGCGCAGGGACTTGAATTTGTACTTTCCGATACTTCGCTTAAATTCCCCGACGATTACCCGAAACAAGACGAAGAAGTTACGGTAGTCGGAACTTTTGATACTTATAATGAGGGGGAGAATGTTTACTGCCAGCTTAAAGATGCGGTGATGATATAATTTTCATGTGAATATGCTTGACATTGTAAAGCAAAACAGATATAATTGTAGTGTAAAAGAAAGGGGCGATATTATGTCTACAACACCGACACAGGTACGGATTGATACTGACATTAAACAGCAGGTAACAGCACTTTTTGAGAATTTAGGGCTTGATATGTCCTCGGCGGTGAATATGTTTCTTCATCAATGCGTCCTCCGGGGCGGCTTACCTTTCACGGTTGAAATGCCGCAGTACAGCACAAAAACTATTGAAGCTATGACGGAAGCAAAACGCATTTCTTCCGATAGCTCCGTAAAAGGATATACAGATATGGAACAATTAAAGGCGGCACTTGAAGAATGAAATATGAAGTAAAATTTACCACAACATTCAAAAAGAGTTACAAGCTGATGAAAAAGCGTGGTCTTGACATTGATGAGCTTGACAAAGTGATTGATAATTTAAGGCAGGGAAAAACATTGGATAAAAAATACCGTGACCACGCTTTAACAGGAAATTTTGTCGGTTTCAGGGAATGTCATATTAAACCTGACTGGCTTTTGGTTTATTTGATTGAAAACAACATTCTGACTTTGATTCTTGTTGACACAGGTTCTCATTCGGACATTTTTAAAAAATAGCATAACTAATGAAATTGAAAAAAGCACCTGAACTTTATTTTGTTCGGGTGCATACTTTTTACAGAGATTTTTATATAAAACTCGAAGTGTAAACTAACTTATGATGTTGTGCTTTCTGTATTGAGTAAGCATTTTTCTTTATAATATTAAGTGTAACTTCAAGCATAAAAGTCAAAGCGGAGGGACACATTTATTATGAACAACAAGAACATCGGAAAAAGAATACGGGAGTACAGAGAAAAAGCGAACATTACGCAGGAGCAGTTAGCCGAAGCCGTAGGAATGACACCTACCTCAGTATCAAACATTGAAAGAGGAATAAACTATCCTACTTTGGAAAATTTCATAAAAATTGCAAATGTTATAAATGTTTCGGCGGATTTGTTACTTTCGGATGTTATTGAAAATTCTGCTGATGCGAAATCATCGGAATTGTCCGAAAAGTTAAAAGCGTTACCGCCGGAAAAAAGACAGCAAATCTTGACTGTTGTTGAAACCCTGATAAAAAACTGAATAAATTTTTTGATAAATGACTACGGAATGAAAGTTTCGTAGTTTTTTTCTTGCTTCCTTTTTGGTTACAGTGTAATATAATATAGTTGTAACATTAAGTGGTGAAGTTGTAACTAATACGGAGGTAGAAATATGGGTAAATCAGTATGCTTTTTCGGTCACAGGAACACACCGCAGGAGGTGAAACCTCTGTTGCATGATACTTTAATTGACCTTATTGAAAATCAAGAAGCAGACACATTCTATGTGGGTAATCAGGGTGGGTTTGACAGTATGGTTTATTCCGAATTAAAAAAACTTGCAGAAATTTATCCGCATATAACATATTCCGTTGTGCTTGCATATATGCCGGGCAAAAACCGGGATTATGAATTTGTCGATTATGAACACACTTTATACCCGGACGGATTGGAAACCGTACCGCCGAGATTTGCCATTGATAAGCGAAACAGAATTATGATTGACCGGTCGGATATAGTTGTTACTTATGTTCGTAATTCTTTCGGCGGTGCGGCAAAGTTCAAAGAATCAGCCGAGAAAAAGAAAAAACAGGTTATAAACCTGTACTGAATTAATGCTGTTTAATTGACAAACAATGTCGGTTATGGTAGAATTTCTGTGGTGCTGAAAAGCACCCTCAAAGGCAGCCATAACGGTGGACGGTTACAATCTCGCCCTCGCAAGGGGGTGGTTATATGGAATATCTTGTTATAGCAAACAGCAGTTGAACACAATACGGTTTTAAAAGGCAAATTTTCCCATATACTGCGTCACCAATGCTCGTAATGCGTCAGCATTACTGTGCTTGTTTCCTTGTATATGAAAAAATTTGTTCTTTTAAAACTGCTTTGCACCGTATGTATTTTAGTTGCGGTACAGTAAGGTATTTTGAGTCGCAGATATACTGTCGTATTTCAAGACGAAAAATGCCTTAATGTGCCGTAAATAA
>JAZUHA010000196.1:0-2476 GCA_045641485.1 Acutalibacteraceae bacterium | reverse complement strand
ATCACGCAAAGCAGATGTATGATTATTACCTTGAAAAACTGAACGGCGATAACGGAGATAAATACCAGGAAGAGTTGAAGAAAAAACTTCTCCTGAGATATGCGGAACGGCGTAAAGATAAAGAAACGCCCGAAGAAACCGCAAGAAAATATGAAAACTTTGTGCGGCTTATGAGCGGCACACACAAGTTGAAAGGTAAAAACAAGGCTCTTGCAATCGAAAAACACTTACCAACGGAATACGACAATCTTGCGGTTTTAGCCGTGTCGGCATTCCATTTAGCCCATTGGCGAGTAGATGTAACTATCAACAGTTATCTGCTTGCGTATTAAATGAAAGGACAATTTTTATGATTTTATCAAAAACCCTCAAACGAGTAACGGCGTATATCCGTTATGTAATGTTCCGTGACGAACGGGGCGAGGTCAGGCAAATGCCGGAAGATGAATTAAAAAGAGCTGTTTACAAATCAAACTATGATTGCTTTATCGATTTTCTTGCATTGATGATTGAAAAATACGGCTCGGAGTTTAATTTATCTTTTGAAAATAAAGATTCTCCGAAAACCGCTTGACTTCAGGTAATGACTCGTGGTATCTTGTTATTGGGACAAGATACCACATTTTATTTGTAATGAGATGAAGTAATGAAAAATACCAAATGTTATATTTACACCCGTGTTTCAACAAATATTCAGGTTGACGGTTACAGCCTTGAAGCACAAAAAGAAAAATTGAGGAAATACGCCGAATTTCAAGAAATGACCGTTGTCGAAGAATATTCGGATGAAGGTAAGTCCGGCAAAAATGTCGGCGGTCGCCCCGATTTTCAAAGAATGCTTATGGATATTGAAAACGGGAAAGACGGCGTTTCGTTTGTCCTTGTTTTCAAACTTTCACGATTCGGCAGAAATGCCGCAGATGTTTTGGGTTCATTACAGTTAATGCAGGATTACGGAGTAAACCTCATTTGTGTTGAAGACGGCATCGACAGTTCAAAAGACAGCGGAAAGCTTATGATTTCCGTTCTTTCTGCGGTTGCGGAAATCGAGCGTGAAAACATCCTCATTCAAACAATGGCAGGCAGACAGCAAAAAGCCAAAGAAGGTAAATGGAACGGCGGCTTTGCCCCGTACGGATATACTCTTGAAAACGGTGAACTGAAAATTGCCGAGGATGAAGCCGAAGTAATCAAGCTGATATACGATAAATACATACACACTAATGCGGGAATTGCGGGAATAACAAAGTACCTTAATAACAACGGTTATATCAAGAAAAAACGCCAAAATAACACCACAGATGTTTTTACAACACATTTTGTTAAAGGTGTACTTGACAATCCCGTTTACTGCGGTAAAATAGCATTCGGAAGGCGAAAAACCGAAAAGATAAACGGAAAACGAAATGAGTATCATATTGTCAGTCAAAAGGATTTTCCCGTTTATGACGGCATACACGAAGCCATTGTTTCCGAAACGGATTGGAATGTTGCCTTTGAAAAAAGAAAAGGAAGCAGTACAAAGTTTGAGAAAAAACACGCTCTTGAACACGAACACATTTTATCGGGAATAGTGAAATGCCCGATTTGCGGAGCCGGATTATACGGTAATGTCAATCGCAAGAAAAAAGATGACGGAACTTACTATAAAGAGTATTTTTACTATTCCTGCAAGCACAGAGTCCGTGTCGGAGATGACCTTTGCAAATATAACAGACAGTGGGAAGAAAACAAGGTCAATGCCGCCGTTTTTGAAATCATTTCGGGAATAGTAAAAAGCAGCAATTTTGAGCAGTCAATCCGTGAAAAAATCGAAGCGGATATTGATACCTCGTCATTGGAAAATGAAATCTCAAATCTTCAAAAGAGGCTGCGTTTGAAACAAGCAGTAAAGGAAAAAATCGCAGAGCAAATAGATAATCTTGATGTAACAGACAAACTGTATGAAATCAAAAACGAAGATTTGCAATCACGCCTCAATAATCTGTATGATGAAATATATGAAATCGAAGAACAGATTGCCGAAGTTCATTCAAGAATTGATTACATAACACAGCAAAAAGTCACAAGCGATACTGTTTACAAATATCTTGTTTGCTTTGATAAACTCTTTGAAAAATTCACAGAGAAAGAAAAGAAGATATTTATTCAGAGCTTTGTGGAACGGGTAGAACTTTTCGAAAAAGAACTGCCGAACGGAAAGTTCTTAAAGAGCATAAACTTTAAGTTTCCCGTGTTCTATAACGGACAGGAAATCACGGGCTTAAGTTGGGACAATAAAAAGACGGTTGAGACGGTTGTTCTTTTGTCCCGACAGAATACAAATTGAGGATGGTGAAAAAATGGCAGATGTTGAAATGAATAATATTGTTAAATCCTATGACGGCGTAACGATACTTAAAAATGTTTCGGCAGGATTTAACGGCGGTGAAATTCATGCACTTATGGGGGCGAACGGTGCGGGAAAATCAACACT
>JAZUHA010000195.1:0-5871 GCA_045641485.1 Acutalibacteraceae bacterium | reverse complement strand
TTCTGAACGACCGAAGCCTCGCAGATGAGCCGAATGCAAGAATAACATTTTCTACTCATCAGACAATGATTCATTACATCGATGCCGAGGATAAAGAATTCACTTCGGCACATTTCGATTTGATTATAATTGACGAGGCTCACAGATCGGTTTTCAATAAATACGGCACAATTTTTGATTATTTTGACTGTCTGCTTGTAGGTCTTACCGCTACACCCAAAGACGATGTAGATGCGAATACATACCAACTGTTTAATTGTGAAAACGGCGAGCCGAACTTTGCTTATTCGCTTGAAGAAGCGGTCAAAGAAAAATACCTTGTGCCTTACAAGGTGGAAAGCAGAACGACAAAATTGCTTTCAAGAGGTATTAAATATAAAGATTTATCAGCCGAAGACAGAGAAAAAGTCGACTCCGTCCTTCTTGATGAATACGAAGATGAAGATTATATTCCGAAAGAAAAACTGTTTAAGGTTATCTATAATATCGACACATGCAAAAGAGTTCTTGAAGACCTTATGACGAATGGTTTGTGTGTTGATCTTAACCAGAAGGTCGGCAAAACAATTGTATTTGCATACAACCACAAGCACGCAGAGTTGATTGTTGACGTATTCAAAAAACTTTATCCGCAATACGGTGATGATTACTGCCAACTTATTGATAATCAGGTTAAGTGGTCAAACAGGCGTATCGAAAAATTTGAAACCGATGATAATTTCAGAATTGCCGTATCGGTTGATATGCTCGATACGGGTATTGATGTGCCGAGTGTGCTGAATCTTGTTTTCTTTAAGCCGGTAAAATCAAAAATCAAGTTCGTGCAGATGATAGGCAGAGGTACACGCCTTTGCTCCGGTCTGATTGACGGAAAAGACAAGGAATTTTTCCTTATATTTGATTATTGCGGTAACTTTGAATATTTCGACAAACACCCGGATGGTGCCGAAAATAACAATTCAAAGTCGATAACACAGCGATTATTTGAAACTAAACTTGATCTGCTTGTTGAACTGCAAAAAATAGAACATCAAAGCAATCCCGTTCACAAAGCCTACTATGAAAAATTAAAACCGGAACTCATCAAAAAGGTTCAGGCAATTAAAAATAATTCCGAAAGAATTTCTGTTCGTGAGAAAATGGCGTATGTCGATAAATATATCGATCCTGAATGCTGGGCAGCAATATCCATACTTGAACAACATGAAATTGAATTGCATATTTCAAAATTAATTGATAACGAAATAAAAGAGGATAATCGTACACTTTCGTTTGATATCAGAATGTTCAATATTGAACTCTCTGTTCTTGCAAACGGCTCTGTGGGTAATGCGGAGAGAAAGGTGACAGAAGTGAGAAAAATTGCTCGCTTCTTACTTGATAACTCAACATTACCCGCTGTTCAGGAAAAAGCCGAATCGCTTCAGATTCTTGCGGGAACGGAATTTTGGAGTTCGCCTGCGGTCGATAAACTTGAAACTCTGCGTGAGGATGTCAGAAATCTTATGCAATACATAGATTCCTGCGGTCCTGCTCCGGTAGATATAAATGTTATTGATGTGGTGGAACCCGGAACATATCCCGGCGGAAACAGTATTGTTGATATAAGAACTTACAAGGAAAAGGTAATTGATTACCTTGCAGAGCATCTTGACAATGCGGCAATAAATAAAATTCGTAATCTTGAACCTATAAACAGCGATGATATGAAAGAACTCGAGCGAATTTTGTGGCAGGAACTCGGAACGAAAAATGATTACGAAAACACAACCGAAATCGGTAATCTCGCCGTATTTATACGCTCAATAACAGGCATTAGCCAAGAGGCAATTAACGAAAAATTCGGTCAGTTCCTTTCAGATAATATCTTTAATTCACAGCAACAGGAATTCGTAAAGTCGATAATAGATTATGTACGTGAAAACGGTGATATTGTTGCAAATGACTTGTTTGAAAAGTCTCCGTTTGCGGATTATGATATTTTGTCTTTATTCGGTCCTAATGTAACAATAATCAGACAAATTGTCGAGGCTATGCACAACAGTATTACGGCTGCATGAATATAGCAGATATTATAATTCCGAGGAAAAATCAACTTATCGGAATTTCCGACAAGTTCGTTTTGATGTGAAGCATATGTAACAAAAATAATATCCTCAACATTTTTCAAACCGCTGCGGTCAAATCCGTGGCGGTATTTTTTATTATAAATTAAAATATGAAAGCCCCCGATGAATGTTCTTTCGGTTCACCGGGGGCTTGATATCTATTCGTTTTGTGAAAAAATTCATAATATTATACCACAAAAAAATAAAGTGGCAAGTTTTTATGAAACTCACTTTTGTGCAAAATGCAGAAATTAACAGTAAAATAATTCCAAATTGGAAATATAACATATATTGTGATTTGATTATAACGAATAAATATTGATTTTTTTCGTTAAATTATACAAAAATACACAAAAACAAATGTTCTGACAAAAAATAAAATTTGTGCAAAACTGCCTATTTTGCCTAATAAATCTATTGTTGAATGAGCAAACCAATGTTTGTTTGGGATTGAATAAAAATACATTTTGCCTTTTACGGCGTTGGCTCAAACGACCACAATATTTAGTTAAAGGAGTTGGGACAAAAAAGAAAAATTTTTTAAACCGGCGACGAAGTACAAGTCGCTGAAAAGCAAGTCGATTTCCTACCGGACGTGCACATTTGGTAGGCTATGGCACTGAATCACTTGCAAACGGTGTGCCCCGAACAATTATATATTTATATATTGTATCATAAAAAACTATTTAATTATAAGGAGATTGATAAAATGCGAAAATTAAAATTTTCCATAGCAAGTAATCTTTTTGACACAAATTGGCAAAATTGCGAAAAAACCTGGGAAGATATTCAAAAAATGTTTTCAGATGCATTTGTTGTATCCGAAACTTTGCAGGAATATAACAGTTTGCCGAAAGAGAAAAGGAAAGAGATAAAAGACCACGGTTGTTTTGTTGGCGGTTATATTTTGAACGGAATAAGGAAAAAAGGAAATATTATATTTCGTTCAATTGTAACACTTGATGCCGATAACGCAAGCCCTTCATTCGTTTCTGGTTTTGAAAATGACTTTGAGTTTGCTGCTATCCTGCACACAACATTCTGTTCCACTCCGCAAAATCCGAGAGTCAGGCTGATTATTCCACTTTCAAGAGATGTTACTCCTGAAGAATATACAATACTATCGGGTAAGATAATCAAGATGTTAGGAGAAGAACAGTTTGATAAGTGCTCCGTCTCTCCGGAACAACTTATGTTTCTTCCCTCAAGACCTTCTGATGGCGTGTTTATAATCAAATCGACTGCAAACAAAGCGTGTCTCGATCCCGATAGATTTCTCGAAGGTTCAGCCAAAAGCGATAAGCAAGACAACGAAGGTTCAAACGCAATTCACAACGGTTGTGTTGAAGATGATTCAAGTCAACACTTAATGACAGTTGATGAGGTGAGGTCATTATTAAGTAAAACTTTCAACGGACAAATTGCAAACTCATTAAGTAATTATAACTTGATTTTGCAGAACGATCCTAATTTACAATCTATTGCTTACGATGCTTTAGAAGAGAAAATTGTGGTTCAGGGCGATGTGCCCTGGCGACAGGTTAACACGAGTCAGTGGAACGACTATGATCAATCCTGTTTAAGATCGTACATTGACGAAAAGTATGGGATATTCAACAAAGCAATGCTCGCAGATGCCATCAATAAAGTTGCAGCGGAACGAGTCTTTAATCCGGTTGTTGAATATTTATGTTCACTGCCGTCGTGGGATGGCGTTTCTCGAATTGAGACTTTGTTCATAGACTATCTTGGTGCCGAAGATAACTCTTATATAAGAGCGGTCACAAGGAAAACAATGGTTGCCGCAGTGGCACGAGCGTTTAAACCCGGCATCAAGTTCGACACCGTTCCGGTTTTAATTGGTGGGCAAGGCATCGGGAAAAGCACTCTGATAAAGAAACTGGGAAAAAGATGGTTTACCGACAGTTTGACGTTGACCGACATGAAATCAAAAGACGCAGCAGAAAAAATACAGGGCTATTGGCTTATCGAGATAAGCGAACTTGTCGGAATGCGAAAAGCTGAAATCGAGACGGTAAAATCGTTCTTGTCAAAAATTGACGATGTGTATCGTGTTGCTTATCAGCAATATGCTTCGGGACACCTAAGAAAATGCGTATTCTTCGCGACAACCAATGCAGAATCAGGTTTCTTGAGGGATACGACCGGCAATAGAAGGTTTTGGCCTGTTAACGTTTCCGGTAATTCTCGGCAAAAGCCGTGGGAATTGACGACTGCGGAAGTTGACTTGTTTTGGGCGGAAGCATACAGTTATTATCTCTCCGGCGAGCCACTGACATTATCTGCAGAGGACGAGAAAGAAGCAAACGCAGAACAACTGAAAGCAATAGAGCACGATGATCGCGAAGGGGTTATTCTTAAGTATCTTGAAACGCCATTACCGGGCGAGTGGAAGCATCTTCCTCTTGAAGAGAGAATGCACCACCTTCAAAACGAAAAAATACGGGCTGACGCGCCGCAGCTTCAAAAGCGAACTTTTGTGGCTGTAATCGAAATATGGTGTGAGTGTTTTGGAAAAAACATTGCCGACATCAAGCAAGAAGATCGAAACAAAATAATATCGATCCTTAAGAAGAACGGTTGGCGCTCAACCGGACGACGCGAAAATTTAGGCATATATGGCCAACAGCGGGTTTACGAAGCGCCGGAAGACCGGTAGGTTTTCGTTGTCATCGGTTGTCAGCGTTCTGTCATAGCCGAAATACTTTTACCGATAAGTGTTTATGACAAGATGACAAAAAAATGAAAAGTTATACAAACATATAGTTATATACTTTTACATATTTTGTTGTCAGTTTGTCCTCTTGTCAAAATACAAGCGGGGTCACCCCCCGCCCCGCAGTCCGAAAAGCGATTTTGCCGTAGGGCTGATTCCTCAACCGCAGGCGTGTAAAAAATTAAAATACGTACAAAACGTAAACTTTACAAAAATGGCCTTGCGCTTAAGTAAAATGCGCGCTAACATCCGACTCATCAAAGGACCAAAAGTTAAAAGTTATGGCACAGTTTCTGCGATAACGCAGAATCAGCAACGAAGCGGTGTCAAAACTCGGATTCAAAAATAAGGAGCGATGATCAAATGATTTTCGGATATGCAAGAGTTTCAACGGCAGGTCAAAGTCGAGATGGGAATTCATTGGAAGAGCAAACCGCAAGATTGAAACAATGTGGGTGCGATCAAATTATTACAGAGGCTTATACAGGCAAAACCATGCAACGACCGGAATTTACAAAGTTAATTTCTTACTTGCAGTCGGGTGACACTTTGGTTGTTACAAAACTGGATCGCTTTGCAAGAACAACCATTGAAGGCGTTCAAACCATCCGTAATCTTTTTGAACGGGGAGTGACAGTAAACATCCTCAATATCGGGACTATTGATAATACCGCAGTCGGAAACCTTATATTGACGGTAATGTTGGCTTTCGCAGAGTATGAGCGCGATATGATCGTGGAACGCACACAAGCCGGTAAAGCCGTGGCTCGTCAAAACCCCGACTTTAAAGAGGGCAGACCACCGAAGTTCACAATAAAACAAAAACAGCATGCTCTTGATTTGTTGCATCAGGGCCATACATATCGCGAAGTTGAGGCTCTGACAGGTATCAGCAAGAGCACTTTGATGCGATTTAAGAAAAAACAAATTTGACAGAAAGGAGAAATCATATGTCTGATGTTGAACGTGTAACTGTTGCCGAAGCAGCTCAAAGGATGCATGTTAGTCCGCAGTTCATTCGGATGG
>JAZUHA010000194.1:0-9220 GCA_045641485.1 Acutalibacteraceae bacterium | reverse complement strand
TATTTTATTTTTCATTACAATTAAATAAATTTAAAAAACCGATTTATCGTTCTTTAAAAGCAAAGAATAATAAACCGGTTAATTTTTTTATAACATACTTAAGCAAAAAGTCAGCAATAACCTCAAAATGAACATATAATCTTATTGTTATACATAATCAGTTATAAATCGGAACGGCTCTACCGTTCCCCGAAATTTTTATCTTTTATCTGTTATCTATTATCTGTTATCTGAAAAAGGTAAAAATCGGAGAATGAAGTAACGGTTATTCGCAATGTAATATATAAATCGGCACGCAGTGCCCCGAAATTCCTCACTCCTCATTCCTAATTCCTCACTGCTTTGTCCATCTTCCACCAAAACGCAGAGCGTTTCGGTCCCCCTCCTTAAATAAGGAGGTAAAGCGGCGAAGCCCCGAAATTCCTCACTCCTCATTCCTAATTCCTCACTGAAAAAGGGTAAATATCGGAGAACAAACTAACGGTTATTCAGGCTAAAAACTAAATTCTAAAAACTAAAAACTAAAATCCCTCTTGACAACTTGACGTGAATGTTATAAACTGAAAATGACCATAAGTTGGGGTAATGGGGGTAGTGTACCCAAACGGGTGCAGGTCAATATCCCTTTACTCTCTGAGTGTGTGGGCGTCAAGTGCACAAAGCGTTGCTGCGGAGCGGCGGCGGTTTGGCAAAAAAAGAACTTCAGAATGGTTGAGTTGTCTCCGATTTCTTTTGCTTCTGTGCTCACCGTAATGCGGCTCCCGGAGTTGGCGCTGTGCATTTCAGAGCGGGTTGTTCCGCCGCCCGAGGTTAATTTATTTAAAAAGCACCTGCGGCTTTATGCAGGGAAATCTGTGAAAGGGGGCTTAGTGACGGAGATGAACAGGCGGTGAAAACTGCCGAAAGTCTTGCGAAAAGGTGCGTATTCGTAAAGGCTTATCATCAACGCACGCGTATTTTTGTATTGGCGTACTGAAAATATGGAGGAAAAAATTATGAAACAATCCAAAAAATTGCTCAGCCTTGTGCTCGCAGTTGTTATGGCTATCAGCTGTTTCGGTGTTGCGGTTTCCGCAAAGTATCCTACTGCTGCTACAGAAGTAAAATACGACCACACCGATAAGGGTTTCTTAAACTCAGATCAGCTTTCCAGCCTTGTTATCGACCTTATCGATGATGCTCTCGGCGATATCGACCTTGATTCCACTCTTGAGTGGGCATTAGGTATAATCGGTCTTAAAATCGGTTCATTTGATGAAATTTGTCAGTCATTGCAGGAGGGCGAAGTTAGTACAGCTCTCAACGCTATCGGCGGTGACGTTGCAAACCTCGACAGAAGCGCAGTTAAGAACACAAAGCGTTCTAACGGTGATACAAAATGTATCGCAGACCTTGTTGCATTTATCGCTTCCAACTTCGGTGCAGGTGCTCACCTTGAAAAGGTAGCATACGGTATCGATAAAAACGGCAATAACGGTAAATTAGGCGCAGGTACTCTTTGGGATGACTCCCTTAAGATTCTCTTCTGGGATGTTGAACTCGGCTTCTCCGTTCAGGAAGCATTAGGCGAGATGGAAATCGCTTCCGGCGTTTCTCTTCTTGACCTTCTCAACGATATCCCCGGCAAACTCAAACCCATTCTTTACGATGTACTTCTTTACGGTTCATATCAGTACACAACTACCGATGCCGAAGGTCATGAACACGCAAAGAATATAGAGTATGCGGATTCCGGCGTAGCAAGTCTTACATACGATGAAATCGTATCAAAGGCTCTTGTAGGTCTTCTTACCGATCCTCAGGACTTTGAGTATGTAGGCGAAGGCGACGCAGCTTACAAAGTATGGGATGAAGCAGGTTCTGTCATTTCCAACCAGTTTGCAGCTCTTACATCTGCAGAGCAGTTGGAAAAAGTAAACATCACAAGCCAGTCACTCCTTGATATACTTGACGGACTTCTTCCGATAGTATGGAGCGAGTACGGCGTTCACGGCATCAATGTTTCTCTTAAAAAGGCAGTTATGGATGCAGTAGGTATGGATTTCACAGAGATTCCCTACTCCAAACTTCCCGCAAATGCCAAAGCGGCATTCGGTCCCGAAGGTGAAAAATTTGTTTCTTCTTACTGCCACTACGGTATAGAGGATAACATCATTAAGGGCACAGACGGTATGTGGTACTTCACCAAGATCAAACGCAAAGCGGTTGGTGTTGATGAAAACGGCGAAGAAATTACCTCAAGAGTTCGTGTATACTATTCAATAGATCCCAACTCCGGTAACGAAATTGCTCCCCTTATTAACCTTGACTATGAGTTCAAAGAGAGCGACCTTGATACAAAAGCACTTGTAACAAACTACGGCTCTATCTTCGGCTCACTCAACCACCTTATCTATTTAATATTCGATAAGGCAATTTTCCCGGCAGAACTCAACTACGGCAGTGAAAAATATACTAAAGTAAGTGATTTCTGGACAGACGGCGGAAGTGAAAAACTTCAGGCTAACCTTGACAAAACCGTAAGAATAGTTCTTAAGAGATATACTAAGGACCTCTTCGGTAAAGACCATGAATATGTAGATGCAAAAACAGGTATGGCAACAGCTGAGTTTGCAAATATTGTAAACACAGGCGACCTTGTTGACCTTATCGAATACATCGGTCTTCCCTTCTTTAAAGAGACAATGCCTCAGCTTATATACCCCACACCCAAAGCAGGTGCAAAGTATGTATTTGATGACGGCGTTCAGATTCTTGAATTCGGTGCTATTGTTATTCGTGAACTCCTTTCCGATGCAGCACCTTATGTAAACTATGATAACCTTATTTACAGCGGCGATATCACATCTGCAGAAGGCAGAAAGATGGCAGACCACTCCGTAGAGGAATGGGAAAACATCATTCTTACCATGGGTGCAGACATTGCCTGCGGTACTCTTTACAATACTCTTGACTTCACAGATACAAAGACAGCCGGTGCAACACGTACCGTAACTGCCAACTATGACTGGTCAAAAGTTATAACCGCTAAGTCAGATGCAGATGTACTTAACGGCTCTGCATGGAGAGCAGAAATCAACAACATCGTTGAATGGGGTCTTGATTACATCGGTTCCGGCTCAACAGGTGCTTTGTTCGGTCTTGAGCCCGATACAATTAAAAACGCTTACGACGATCCGCTTGACAGACTTTCCGCTGCTCTTAACAAAATCCTTCCCCTCGGCTTTATAAGCGGCTGCACAAGTGAGAAATTTGATTTTGATATCAGCCTTCTCTTTGACAAACTCTTTGACCTTGCAGAGAACTTCAACCTTGCGGGTATTCTTGAACTTATCGGCAGAAACAACGCTTCCGAAGTTAATATTCTTACTCAGAAGAATGTTTCCAAGGTTCTTCTTGATACCGTAAACAGAATCTTTAAACTTATTATAGGCAGAGACCTTATCCCCACTTCAACTTCTCTTAACGGCCTTATCACAAAAGATAACGTTAAGCAGATTTTACTTAACCTCATAGGCGGTCTTAATGCCCGTGTTACTCCCGTTGTTACATACCTCTTCCCCGTTGTAGGTAACTTCGTAGAGGACTGGACAGGCGACGACTCTATGAGCGACGTTGAAATCAAGTCCATCAGCGGTACAACGGCAACCGTAGAAATCGACAGACCCGACGGTTTGTGGCTTTCTTATACAGATGCTTCCAATGCACGTAAGTATGACAGCCGTTATCAGTACAAAGTAACAGGCGCAAAGGTTACAGACCTTAACGGCAACACCGGTACAGCAGGCGTAACAGCTTCCGTAAGTGCCACAACTCTTAACGAAAGCAACCAGAGCGTAAATGTTACAATAAGCGGTACGGCTTCAAAAGCAACCGTATTGAAACTTGTTGTTACTTATGATGTTATCGCTCCCAACGGCGTAACCGTAGGTACAGGCTTCACAACGGAAAAAGCATTTATTTCAGGTCCTCAGCCCACAACCGATCATGATTCGGATAACGACACTATCAGACTGGTTAACAAAAACAAATCAGACGATGTTCGTTTCCACGGATATTCACCGTACTATGCAAATATTGATGATCCCGCTGCTTGTGCAGAGGCTCTTAATGCTTTCAAAGTTTATAAAGTTCGTACAGACAGATCAAGAAGTGATGATAAAAACAGATGTGTTTACTCTGTTACCGTAACTCCGAAAACAGAAACATACGGCATAACAATTCCCGGTGTTACTAATGATAAGTCATATAACGGCGGTGCCTTATCAACAAGTGCGGGTGATTCAAGTAATACTTATTACACGAATGCAACTGCAGAAAATATCGCTAACATCAAAACAGGCACTGTTATAACTTATAATCTTAAAGTTACTGCCGGCACCAATACATCAATAACATCGGCAGTTGATAACATTGATGTTTCAATCAAGTTCTACAGCGCAAATCAGAGAAAAGACCTTTGCAGCCTCATTACAAAGTCAGCAGAACTCAACCGTGCTAACTATACACAGGAAGACTGGGATGCATTTGTTGCAGTTCTTAATGCGGCAGCAGCTTCCGCAAATGTATTGCCCGAAAACCTTAACAGCAGCGTAAACCTTGACTATGCAAGTACCCGTGCAACTGTTGAAGCGGCAAGAGAAGCTCTTGATGCGGCAAGACTTGAAGAACCCCGTGATATCGGTGCTTCTTCAAACGCTTCCGCCGCTGACTTCACAGCTCTTCAGAACGCTCTTGATGCAGCAGAAGCAGTTCGTGCAGACAGAGGCTATGTAGACTTCTACACCTACAGATGGTCAAGATACAGAAGTGCCCGTAACGAGGCTAACAGCATCCTCGGCACTCTTAATGCTTCCAAGGTAGTGGCAGAAACAAAAGAATGGACTTATAACGACAGCATCAAGGGCTCCGAGATTGCAGGTTATGCTTCTCAGGTAGCAGCCGCAAATGCTTACTATAAGACAGACTACATCAATGCTCTTCTTAAAGATATGAGCGCAGAAGACATTGCAGCTTATGCACAGGCAAAACAGAATTCTGTTGATAAGGTACAGTCCTACAGCGCACTTAAAGTTAAGAATGCAGCAAACGAAATCACTGTTGAAGCAGCCCGTCTTAAAGTTACGGCTACTGCTCCCAATGACGGTTATTACTTCCTTAATGCAGATGTTAATTCCGCAAAGAATGTAATCGGTACAACAAATACAGGTTACACAGGCAAATCCTGGAGCGCTTATGCAGCAGCACTCGCAGCAGCACAGGAAGCTCTTACAAGCGGTTCCAACGCTACAATGTTCGACGCAAGATATGAACTCAACAAAGCACGCAACAACCTTAAAGTTGCAGCAGAAGAGGCAGATTACGGCGAACTCGAAGGACTTATTGCACAGGCAGAAGCAGTTCTTGCCAATGCAGGTTCTTACAAGAATGCTACCATTGACTTTGCAAAACTTCTTGCAGCACTCGGTGTTGCTCCCGTAGAAGATGCAAAGGGTAACGAAGTACAGCTCTTCCCCTCATCCGCAAAAGTTGTAGCAGCAAAGAGCTACGCTAAAGATGACCAGGATAAAGTTGACCGTGCTGCAGACGAACTCCGCTATGCACTCGCTAAGATGGAATTCAACGGCACAACGGTTGCAGGCGCAAAAGAAATCAATGTAGGTACAGATGAAGATCCCAAGGCTATCAGCGTTGTTACAATCGATGCTAAACAGACTGCAGACGCAGCAAAAGCAGCTTTCTCAGTTGCAAATGCTACATCCGCTACAGTTTCCGGCAACGGTATCTATGCTCTTGCCGCAGATGCTGAAGGCTTCGTCGGTACAGGTTCTTCAATCACATTCTACAAAAACGTTTCAGGCGTTAACGTTCCTGTTGCTACAGTTACGGTTGTTGTTAAATCCGACGTAACGGGCGACGGCGTTCTCGACGTTCTCGACTCTTCTCTTGCAGAACTCGTTGTTAACAAACAGGCAAAACTCAGCGGCGCATTCTTTGAGGCTGCAAAACGTGACGGCGCAGACGAAGAAACAGTTATAGCTGCTGACTATACTGCACTTGTTAATAATGTTCTCGGTGCTTAATTGAAATGAAATGTCCGGTTTAATTCCGGCTCCTTTAACCCGCGCAAAAACCTCCCCCGGTAAAACGGGGGAGGGATAAACAGGATATTGTATATAATTCACAGTGTATTTTAACTGTCAATTATCAGATTATTTGTGTTTCATTTTGTTGATTTTAAACAAGAAATTGCGGTATATTTTACCTCTTTTTCCGAAAATAAATAATTGATTTATATGCGGTTTTGTTGTAGAATTACTGTACGGTATTCTTTGAAAGATATTTGAACTTTATCCCGGCAGTTCTCCGGAAAGTTCTGCCGACAAAGAATAAAGAACAAATAATTAAGGAGGAAAAAAAATGTCTAAGACACGCAAAATTTTGAGCGTTGTCCTTGCTGTGGCTATGATTTTCGGCAGTGCCGTTTGCGCTTTTGCCGCTTATACTCCCACAGATACAGGCTACACTCAGAGCTGGTCTCTTGCAGACCCGGTTGCAGTTAACGAAACAGACTATACTGTTGATGTTAAACTTACAACCAACTATGAAGTAGGCGCTATTGAATTTGTTATTACAAATGATAACACAGACGGTGTTGTACTTACAGATGTTACGGCAGGCGCCGCTATCACTTATGATGCAGATGTTCAGTTTAAAGCAAGCAACGGCAAGGTTATGATTATCCCCGAAACAAATGTAGGCGATACTTCTTGCCCCTGCACGGTAATTGACGGCGTTATCGCTACTCTTACCTACACTCTTGAGGATGCTTCTCAGACAGCAAATATCGCTATTGATGAAGCTCCCAAAGGCAATGATCCCTCAACTATTGACGGTACTCTTATCGCTCTTCGTACAAAAGACGTTATCAAAAACGGCGTAGGTGTATGGGGTCAGGAAGTTACGGTTGGCGCAGGTAAAGTTATCGGCGCTGCTGCAGAAGATCCCGAACTTGCAGTTATCGAAGGCACAGCAGGTGTTATCGACACAACAAGAACAGACCTCGCAGAAGAGGGCGACGGACTTGCTACCGGTTACATTTACGGTGTTGAACCCGAAAATGCAGAGGCTATAGAAGATATCTTTGAAGTTACCGGTGACGGTTATCTTGATATCACACCCAGCGGTTCAGGCGGTGAATACGGTACAGGTACAGTTGTAGAGGTTAAGAAAACCTCTGACGATACAACAGTTGCAACTTATGTTCTTGTCATTTTCGGCGATATCGACGGTGACGGTGCTATCACAGGTGCAGATGCCGGTTATGCCGAACTTCACGATGCTTGGGCATTCGGTGATGACCTCAGAATTGGCAATCCCGCTTTGATTTTCGCAGGCGATTTAGACTGTGACGGTGACATTACGGGTGCCGATGCCGGTTATATGGAACTTCACGATGCATGGGCATACGGTGATAATCTTCGTCTCTATCAGGCGGACATTATCTCAATGCTTTAATTTTAAAATTTTAGGAGGACACTATGAAAATTTCTAAAAAAGTTCTTAGCGTGGTTCTCGCTCTTGCAATGGTTTTTTCCGTTTGCGCTCTTTCCGTAAGTGCCGCACTCAGTGCAGGTCAGTACGGTATTAAAGTTGAGACCACAGCTGGAATTGGTCAGACTTCGGGTACTGTTGATGTTACATTCAAATATCAGTTCCCCGAGGGCTTTGATGTAGCTTCGTATATGATGCAAGCAGGTTCTAATACAACTTTCTGCTACAACGCTGCAAAATATGAGTATGTAGGTTATGAATGGCTTGTTGTTGCAAGTGACGGTACACCTGTATTCAAACCCAACGCACCTACTTCGAGCGATGCACTCTTTACCAATGTTTCCGGTAAGTTTACCGCTAACGATAAGACTCTTGCAGAAAAAGCAGGTTGGAATAAGGTTGCTCTTATCGCCTCAGCTTTTGATAACAATGCTCAGAAAGAATATACTGCAACAACAGGCGCTCCGCTTGTTGCAGATGACGATAACGAAGCTGCTTATCTTAAAGTAACATTTAATGTTTTAGGCAAACTTACTGCTGATGATATTATCGGTATTCCTGAAGCTACTGTTACACAGCTTAAAAATACAAAGATGATGTATAGAAACGGTACTGCAAATACTACTGTTGCCCCGGCTAATATAGTTCTTGCAGATCCCGCAACTCCCGCACCTATTTCTTATGTAGCAACACAGGGTCAGCCCGTTGCTGAAGAAGGTAAATGGAATCTCGGTATCAAAGCTATGATAGGCGTTGCAGATGATGCTTTCTTTGATTTTGACGAGAAAGGTCATTCAAAAGCAATCGAAAGCGTTGGTGCAGAAGTAACAATCAACGGCAAAACCGAATCAAAGACAGAAAGATTTGTTTACGATATTGACGGCGTATACCAGTACCGTGTAGTTCTTGCAGGTATTGATACTTCCGCTTCGGAAGATGTAACAATTAAATTCTTCTATGTTACAGCAGGCGACGAACCCAAAACAGTTTACGGTCAGACCGTAACTATCAACCTTGCTGATGCTTATGCAGAATGTTCTGCAAGATTCCCCGCATAAAATGATTTCGAAGAATTATGAAAAAGCCGAATTAAAAGTTATTCCGCTTTCTCTTAATGATGTTTTAACAACTTCTTCTGTAGTTACTACGGAAGAACCTCTGCCGACGGAACCGCCCACTCAAGCCCCCACAAGCGGCGGCGTGGAAGTAGGCGGCGGCGGAAGCGGTGATATAACTTTTAACTATGAAGACTTTTTCAAATAATCTCAGATTTATAAAGGAGTATTTTAACCATGAAAGAATACACAAGACCTGAGCTCGAAATCACAGAATTTGAGCTCGAAGATGTTCTTACCCTTTCAAAAGGTACCGATTTTGATACAGGTTGGTATTGATAACTGATTGAGTAACACGCCCCCCGGTGCCGTTCTGCGGCAACGGGGGATTTTTTAGTTTTTAGTTTTTAGAATTTAGTTTTTAGTGTGGATAACAGGTAGTTTGTTCTCCGATATTTACCCTTTTTTCAGTGAGGAATTAGGAATTAGGAATGAGGAATTTCGGGGCTTCGCCGATTATATATTACATTATGAATAACCGGCAGTTTATTCTCCGATTTTTACCTTTTTCAGATAACAGATAATAGATAACAGATAAAAGATAAAAATTT
>JAZUHA010000193.1:0-3780 GCA_045641485.1 Acutalibacteraceae bacterium | reverse complement strand
TATAAATCGGCACGCAGTGCCCCGAAATTCCTCACTCCTCATTCCTAATTCCTCACTGAATCGGAGCGCCCCGACACTAACCACTAACCACTAACCACTTAATCACTAATCACTAAAAACTTTTTCCGCCGCTTTAACGAAAATCTCAAGACCTTTTTTAAGAGTTTCGTCATCTGCGATAAGCGGAGGCATAAGTTTTACAACATCGTTATTTCTGCCTGCTCTTTCAACTATAAGACCGTTTTCAAAGCACTCTTTAACAAGCGCTTTTGAAATAACATCGGGCTTAACCCTGTTGCAGTCAACACCCCAGATAAAGCCGATTCCTCTGACTTCTGTTTTGTCATTAAGAGCGGCGACTTTATCAAGGTACTCTTTAATTATAAGTGATTTACGCTGAACCTCTTTTTCAATATTTTCGTTTATCATAACTTCAAGACCGGCTTTTGCGGCAACTATCGAAAGTTGACTGCCTCTGAAAGTGCCGTTGTGTTCACCGGGAGCCCAGACATCAATTTCAGGTTTAAAAAGAACAAGTGCAAACGGCATACCGTAACCGCCGATTGATTTTGAAAGTGTAACAATATCGGGTACTATGCCCGCTCTTTCAAAAGAGAAATATGTGCCTGTTCTTGCAGAGCCTACCTGAATATCATCACAAACAAGAAGAATATCGTTCTTTGTGCAGAACTCACGAAGTCTTTTAAGAAAATCAACTTCAAAAACATAAATTCCGCCGTCTGCCTGAACGCTTTCGATAAATACGGCGGCAGGCTTTGAAATGCCCGAATGGTCGTCATCGAGAAGTTTCTGCATATAGTCTATAACATCTAATTCCGGGAACATATACGGGGTGGGAATATGAGTAACATCGGTAAGATTAACTCCGGCGCCTTTTCTTGAATCACGGTCTGTAGTCAAAGAAATCGAGCCTAAAGTCATACCGTGAAAAGCGCCCATAAATGCAAAAATGTTGTTTCTGCCTTTTGCTTTTCTTGCAAGTTTCAGTGCGGCTTCTACTGCGTTTGTCCCCGTAGGACCGGGAAACTGAATTTTATAGTCAAATCCTCTGGGTATAAGAACATTTTTTTCAAAGAAATCAATAAAATCTCTTTTAGCGGTTGTAAACATATCAAGAGAATGAATAATGCCGTCATTTTCAAGGTATTCTATAACCTTGCTCTTAATATAGTCATTATTATGCCCGTAGTTCAAAGCACCGGCACCGCAGAAAAAGTCAATATATTCTTTGCCGTCTTCCGCATAAATTACAGAACCTTTTGATTTTGTAAAAACTGCGGGGAAACTGCGGCAATAAGAACGAACTTCGGATTCATATTTTTCAAAAACAGATGTATTCATAATTTTCACTCCGAAAAAATCATATCATAACAACTTATGATTATATCACAACATTCTGACTATTCCAATAGTTTTCCGTTAATTTTTAATAATATTTCAAAAAAACTTTAAAAGCATTGAATTAGCCGGATTTTTTTGTTATTATTAGTATGTATAAATTTATGTAAGGAGAACGAATATGCCGAAAAAAATCATTCTCTCAAAAAGACTGACGAGAAAAGTTTCTCACTATAAAAAATATGATATAGAAGTTCCGAAAATTCTTTTGGAAAAAAGTCCTAAAAAACCCGACCTTACGGACTTTCCCTACCCTCTTCCGCAAAGGAAAAGCGACTATACCTGCTTTTGCGAGGGTAACGGCGGCGTTATGTGGTACGGTTCAAACTGCGGTGTAACACGTTTTGACGAAAACGCCGATATGCTGACGGACAAGGTTATGTTCTTCGGTGAAAAGCGGGATTTGCAGGACAATAACGTAAAAGCACTCGAACCGGACGGCGACGGTGTCTGGGTACTTACCGAAACGGGCGTTACTCATATAGAAATGATAAAAATGTCCATGGAGGAAAAAGCAAATATTCTTTTAAAAGAAACTCTCACCTATGTTGACCGTCACGGAATGGTAAGTCAGAAGCACCTTTCCGAAGCAGGCAACCTCAAATCCGCTTTGCCGTACGGTCATTCCGATAATGACGGCTCTTTCGGTGTCGGCTTTGCGGTAGGTGAAATATTCCGCTATGCCACATTAAAGCGTGAAAAAGGTGCGTATGCACCCGAAACTTTAAAAGCCCGTGAAATCGCCACAAGAGCTTGTGAAGCAAATCTTCTTCTTTTGTATATTTCCGGCAGAGGCGACGGTTTCCCGGCAAGAACATATCTTACAAGTTCAGAGCCTGTTCCCGATGACGGACTTTTTTACAAAAAGAACGGTGCTACGGCAGTTTGCCTTAACACAACTTATGCGCAAAAAAGAAAAGTTGTCGGCTTGGAAGTTAAGGCTGATGCACCGATACCCGAAAGACTTCGTAAGTTATACACTTCCGAGGGGTATTATGACGATGATATAACATACAAGGGTGACACAAGCAGTGACGAAATAACTCATCACTTTGTTCATTTTCTTGTAGCGCACGAATTCTTAGGCTCTGAGGACCCGGAACTTGACGAACTTATTGTCCGTGCCGCCAAAAATCTTTGTGATCACATTATAAGAAATAATTATGTCATTTGTGAATGTGACGGCAAACCGACCACCTGGGGTAAATGGAATCCCGAATATTTCAGTTCAAGTCTCGGTTGGGCAGATGCCTGTCTTAACGGCTGTCAGCTTATGATGTATCTTAAAGCCACAATGCACTTAACCGGCGAAGAAGGTATTTATAAAGAAACTCTCGAAAAACTCGAAGATATGGGCTACCTTGACATTGCAATTAAACATTTTGACCGTTTTCATCAGGAAGCACTCGCTTCAGGCGAAGGCGACAGAGCGGGTATTATGTTCGGTGACCACATGCTTGCCACACTAACATATTTCGGACTTATATCACTCGAAAAAGACGAAGATAAAAAAGAACTCTGGAAAACAGCATACCGCACATGGAGATATTCTCTTTATCCCGAATTTAACCCGGGCTATGATTTTCTGTATTTTCTTTCCGTTCCGGAAGACGGTGAGCCCGATGAAGAAAGAACTAAAGTCTGGTTTTACCGTTTCGGCATTTCCCGTCTTGCAAGCCATGTTACATTAAAAGGCAGAGTGGATATTCCCAAAAAGAGACTGCCCGGCGGATATGAAGTTACAAGCGCACTTTTGCCGAATGACGAAAGGTTTATTTCAAAATACGACAGAGATCCGCTCGAATACAAAGAAGAGGACAGCGGCGGCAGTTTCTGTGTTGAAAGTTGTTACCCGTTTACCTTTGCATATTGGATAGGCAGATATTTCGGATTTATCGGGGAGGAAAACTGATATGGATAAGAATATAAGACTTATAGGAAATGCTCATCTTGACCCCATCTGGCTCTGGCGCTGGCAAGAGGGTTGCGGCGAAGTGCTTCAGACATTCAGAAGCGCCCTCGACAGACTTTATGAATACGATGATTTTGTTTTCACCTGCTCCTCTGCCGCATATTATAAATGGGTTGAAGATATCGACCCCGATATGTTTAAAGAGATAGTAAAAATGGTAAAAAAAGGCAGATGGGTACCCGTTAACGGTTGGTGGGTTCAGCCCGACTGCAATATGCCTTCAGGCGAGAGTTTTGCCCGTCAGGCTCTTTACAGTCAGCTTTATTACTATGAAAAATTCGGCAGAATATGTAAAACCGGATATAATGTAGACTCTTTCGGTCATAACGGTATGATTCCGCAGTTTTTATTGAACAGCGGTATGAATGCTTATGTTATGATGCGTCCGA
>JAZUHA010000192.1:0-2150 GCA_045641485.1 Acutalibacteraceae bacterium | reverse complement strand
ATAGAAGCATATGCAAACAAATTCAGCTTTGTTTGGGCAAAAGCAGTGGAGAAAAATGCAGCTAAATTAGATAAAAAGATTGCAGAAACCGTTAAGTACCTCTGTGAAAAATATTTGCTGAATCCGATGCTTGACTCGAATCAATGTCTGGATACTCTTATGAAACTTGCAAGAATTCAGGGGATTAAATTTGTATACGGAAAAGGCAATCACAAAACACCGATTCAGCGTGACATAGATATGCTCTTGGCTATGGGTGACAAAAGACACGAATATCTTGAAACAATGAAGAAGTTCGGTAAAAGAAAGAGTTTTTCCAAAACAGATGTGGACGCTACATTTATGCGGCTAAAAGAAGACCATATGAAAAACGGGCAGTTAAAGCCCGCTTACAATGTGCAGATTGCAGTAGAAAGCGAATATATCGTGGGGGTGGGATTGTTTCCGAATCCGACTGACACAACCACCTTAATTCCGTTTTTAGATCGCATACAGGCAAGAAGTGGTATGAAGATAAGGAACCTTATTGCCGATGCCGGATATGCAAGTGAAGAAAACTTCGATTACCTCGAAAGAAACGGCCAAAACGCCTACATCAAGCCGCAGAAGTATGAGATAGCAAAAACAAGAAAATACCGCAATGACATCTACCGTCCTGAGCACATGAAGTACGACAGCGAAAAAGACGAATACATTTGTCCCAACGGAAAGCGATTGTATTTCAAATACAACAGCAAATACACAACCGACAATAATTATGTAACGCAGAAAAAGGTATATGAATGTGAGGATTGCAGTAATTGTCCGCATAGGAGTCAGTGCCACACATCTCAATACAATCGTGTAATCCGGGTTTCCCACAAGTTGGATGAGCAAAACCGCAGAGCGGCAGAGTTAATAACCTCGGATTTCGGTTGCCAATTACGGATGAACCGTTCCATACAGGTGGAGGGCGTGTTTGGCGTATTGAAACAGGATTTCGGATACAGAAGGTTCCAAACAAGAGGAAAAGTCAAAACCGAAACACAATTTTTTCTTTTGGCATTTGCGTTTAACATTGAAAAATTGTGCAATAGGATTGAAAGCAAACGCTTTGGCAAATCTTTGTTTGATTTGAAACCGGCATAACGCAAGAAAAAAACGAATATTTAAAACAAAAAGAGACCGATTTTCATCGACCTCAAGTTAAGTGTTGCTATTTCCCGACTGTCGAGGTCGGTTTTTTCTTTTCTTGTCCATTTCGTAATTCAAAAGGGCTGCCACATATTGATTTTCTCAATTTGCGACAGCCCCAATTTTTTATTTAAGTCTCCACTCTTTAGCCAAAATGAATATATAATCCGCGGCGATTGGGGCTTGGTTAAAGAATAAGTTCGCCAACTCTGGCGATGATGATACCATTAATGATATCATCATCGCTCATGCTCTATATCTCTTGCAGCTTCTTGTTCTGCATCGCCTGCTTTGCTTAATATATTCGCAATTTTTCTTACCATTTTTCTTATTATGCTGTGATATTTTATATTTGTATGCTCGTCTAAAAATTTATCAAGAGTTTTCAGCGCTCTCCTTGCTTCGGCGACGATGCTCTCCAGCAGCGACAGCCGATCACGCTGTTCGATAGCCTTTATCTTTTCGGGAATATTTTTCTCGATATATATCTGAAGCTCTTCTTTTTCTTTGCGCAGTTTCGGCAACTCTCTTGCCAGTATTGTATGCTCCGCTTCTTCGGCTTTCTTTAATTTAAGTAATTCTGAATATTCTTTTCTGAGTTCTGTTACTTCTTCTCTTTTTTTATCGATATTCTGAGCTTCAAGTATTATACGGGCGTTTTCTGCCATTTTCAGCTTATCTGCCTCAAATTTTTCATACTCCTCCTTTGACATTTCGAAGGTGTCTTCTTTGATAACCTTTTTTTTCTTTTTTACATTAAGATACTCATTAACAATATCCGAGAGCTGTTCTACCTTTATTTTGGTATCGGCTTCTATCTGCTCTTTTTCCGTAACCGCTTTATCCCGTTCTTTAATGGCTGTCTCGAGATTTTCCGAAATCTCGGACAGCTTTTTCTCTGCGGCTTCAAGCTTCTCTTTTTCTTTTCGATATTTAAACTCTATTAATGATAACCCTGTTTCGGAAGCCTCTTTCGG
>JAZUHA010000191.1:0-9600 GCA_045641485.1 Acutalibacteraceae bacterium | reverse complement strand
GTTTAATCTCGTTGGCGGATAATCAGTGAAAAGTTTGATTTTACCGTCTGTAATAAGTGAACCGTTTGTGTTGATTGCAATTTCAAAACCCAGGTTTTTACAGTGAATATATATTTCGTCAAAGTCATCTCTGAGCAAAGGCTCTCCGCCTGTTATAAGCAGCATAAGCACGCCGGCTTTTTGAGCTTCGTCAGCAATGCTCAGCCATTGCTCGGTTGTCAGTTCCTTTTTTCTCAGTTCCTCATTATCGGAATGATGAACATAACACATTTTGCAGTTGAAATTACATCTGCCTGTCAGTTCAAATGTTGCGGAAAGAGGCACGCTGTTTTGCCTTGCTTTTGAGAATAAATATGTTAAGTATTCAGGCTCACTCATTACTTAATAACTCCCTAAGTTTTTTTACGGATGATTCATCCGGCAAACAGGAATAATGATAAATATTGCAGTTTTTGCAGATTTCGGAGGCGATAGTCATTACGGAATTAAGTTCATTATCACGCCATTTGTCAAAAGTTGAGTTGGCAATAATTCTGTTAAAAGAATCAAAAGGCGACAGTTTTTCGATTTCGTTTTTCCTGCCCTGTGAAAGAAAAATAATTGAATTCAGCTCGGCGGTTTTATTCTGACAAATGCCGGATGTACCGGATATCGGCAAAGATGAAATATAATATTTGCCGTCTTTGCGATAAATAACGGATTTGTCGCCGTTGATTATATCGGCATTTTCATATTTCTGCCAAAGCCCGGCTTGGGTGGATTTACCGATTCCGCTTTTACCGCTGAATATAATCGCCTTGCCGTTATGGATTATATATGATGAATGAAGCATCAAACCGTTGTTTTCGATAAATATATGAGGCAAATCAATAAAAGTGAAAATGTAATGTGACAGTCTGCCGTCTTTGCTGTCATTTATATTCATTATTCCGAATCCCTTATCATTCATTAAAAAATGGTCGGAATTTATCATTTGGTCGTAATACAGGGAACTGTAGCCGTTTTCATCCTTATATACTCTCAAATCGTCTGTTTTAAGCACAGGTTCACCCGTGACTTTGATATCGCCCAAGGTTATTGAAAAGCTTTTATCAGCCTTGTCAAATGAGGCGGCAAAAGAATCTGCAACCGAATCTTGGATTATATCAAAATCACTGTTGATTTCTATTTTTATGTCTGCAATTTTATATTTATATGTCATAATTGTAATTAAATAACAACCGAAAGGCTGCCTTTTTGGGGCAGCCTTTCTTTTTGATTTTATGAGCCGAAAACACTGTTGCTCACACCGGTAAAGTAGCAGATGTAACTTTCACCCTGATTGCTAACTGTGCATCCGATTTCAGTTGAAAATACTATGACTTCTCGATTGAACGGTCCGGAAGTTCCGAGCGAAATGGGGCAAGCAGTCCATTCAAAAGGTGATTCTATTTCACAGCCTTTAGGGTAATTTTCAGTAAGAAGTATCTGACCGAATTCCGGTTTCATATAAGGTAATTTCATTTTCTAACCCTCCTTATATGCTCTTAATGAACAGAATGATTTTGTTTACGGCTTCTTTGCAAAGTGAGAAAACATACTTGATGAAGTTTAGAAGCTTCTGAATCCATGTAAGTTCTTCTTCCGGTTCATCGGCGGGTTCATCGGGTTTGTCTATACCCGGTTCATCAGTTCCGGGTTCGTCTGTGCCGGGGTTGGTGTTCTCAGCCTCTTTGACTGTTACATCAGCCTTTTCCTCAACCCATTCACCGTTTACATTCTTTGCAATAAGAGTGATTCCGTTTTCGCCGGTGATTTCACACTTATCTGTCAGACCTGCTTTTTCAAGCAGTTCAACAAGCTTTGCGTTTGTAAGGTTGATTTTTGCTGTCCAGACTCCCTCAACCTTTTCAAGTATGATATCATCTTCGCTTACGGTAATTGTTGTTGAACCGAATTCACCGAAATCAACGGTAAATGTCATTTCTTCCTTTTCGGGAATGATTTCGGTAATGCTTACGGTTACTTCTTCTGCAGCCCACTCACCGTCTTTACATACTGCCTTAACTTCAATATCTTTACTGTTATTGAGAATATAATCGGCACTTAATCCGGCATCATCAAATGCCTTTGCAATTTCATCGGCACCGATTGTTCCTTTAAGAACCCAGTTATCATCCTCAAGTTCAAGAGTGAGATTGTCTTTTGACACTGTAATATCTTTTGTTGCAGCCTCACCGAACTTAACAGTAAATGACATATCTGTCTTTTCGGGAATCGGGGTGCTCTTAAGAGCAGAAAGAATCGGGGCAGCCGACTGCAAAGCACTGTTTAATAAGTAACTGCTTGCATCAAATGACTGAAGAGTAACACCGATTGTTTTAAATGAACATACAGAAAGGTATCCTGAAGAACCTGTTTGAGCGGAAATTGTTACTGTTCCGTCAGCTGCTATTGCTTCGGCGGGGATACTATAATACATCTCCGTTGCGGTATTGATTGGATATTCAGCTGCTATATCATCACCGTTAAGTATTAACGCAGTTGCGGAAGCACCTGTAGGTGAACGAAGAGAAACATGGACTGTATCTCCCTCATCGTAACCGTTAACGGTGAATGTGTATGCCTGACCGGATTTGATGTAAACCTCATTATCAGGTGCAACATCTTTGTAGTCATAGAGATGTACTTCTTTGTCAACGCTTTCGAAAATCAGTCTGGAATCCGGTGTATCGCCTACAGTCAGATATTCTGAACTCAGGCTGTAAGTCGGATTAAGCTCATAATCGTTTGCGTACTGTGTTTCGATTTCTTTACTTTCAAGTGTTTCATTTATACCTGCGGGGTTATAAATTCTTACGGCATCAATTGTAACATCGTATGAGCCGCTGCCGCCCACAAGACCTGGTTCAACAATAATCAATCCGTTATTATCGGTTTCGGCTTGTTCACCAAAGCATGAATATTTAACCTTACCGAAGGGTGAACCGGGAACATCTGAAAGGTCAATAATGTCACCGTTAACAGGTCTGTCAACCGTTTCACCGTTTGCTGTCTGTAAGGGTGCAGAAGTTGTAAGGTCAAATAATGAACTGTAATAAGGTGCAACAGAAACTCTGTATGTGCCGTAATCGAGACCTTCCTTGTGATAAACGGGAACCTGATAAAGTGTACCGTTATAGTAATGGGTGTTTACGGCTTCATCAATATAATTGGGATATTCCGTTCTCAGATCACCGAGCCATGTATAATCACCGTTGACTTTCTTTTCAATCTGAATCAACATTGCACCGCTTCTGTTATCACATTTTGTGATGATATCGAAGCCTGTTCCCGTAAATTCAAATATATACATGGGCCAGGTTGACTGATTTTTATCGACAGTAATGGTCATTGCGGAGCCGTTGGAAAATTGAGTGCTGTTAGCGTAATTGTTGGAATAACCGTAAATAGTCGAGCTTGAATTTCCGGCATTACCTTTTCCGGATGTTACATTTTTCCATCCTGTTTCAGTAAATATTCCGTTGCCTGCATCAGTTGCACTAACAGCATACGGTGTTTCATACAGAATATTCGTCTGGGGATAGAAATTTATATTTGCTGTATTTTCATTTGTGAATGTTTTATCATTCGTTGTAAATGAGCTTCCTACTCCTACCTTAAATGTATCATAGCTGTCGCCCTGATTCATATTAACAGGCTGATAGTAAACATTGCCGTCATTCCATTTTAAGATACCGTTGGTGTTTACAACATCGGCTGTTTTCAACTCCTCGCCGACTTTTGCGATTCCTGTTATTGATCTTGAATCCCAATCGCCGTTATCAACGATATTGCCGTTGATGGCTCCGGTTGTGGTGTTATCAACGGTGTTTTTAAGCCACTGTGCAGAGAATGTAATATCCTGAGTATGTTTCCATGTACCAAGTGACTCGCCGTTAGTGTAAACTGTACCGTCATCGCTGCTTCGCCAACCGACAAATGCAAATCCGTCTTTAGTCGGAGCGGCAGGGGTTGACGTGCCGATGTTACCAACCGTGTAACTGTCATCGTAATATACCTGCGTTGTTGATACACCGTCTGATCCGTTGAAGGTACCGCCCTCGGGATTGTACGTAACATTAGTCTGAATGGGATCATAGTACATCTTCCACTCAATGCCTGCACCGTTTGCGTTGTTTACTTCATCGGGCACTGCAGTTTTTAAGGTAATCTTGATGTTTGAATAAGTTGTTGTTGAATTTGCTGTCTGATTACCGAAACGAAAAGTCAGATAGTAACAATCTGCAGGCACGTTAATTGTATGAGTTACATTACCTGTTGCTGTTGTAGAATTTGTCCATGTACCACTACTAAACGTTTTCATATCATTGCCTGCATAAAAAGCAAAGTTTCTTGAAGTAGTGCCGGTTGTAGTATAAGAAAGTATTACCTGAGTATTTGGAATAACAGCTACATAATAATAACTGCTTATATCATTGCCTTGACCGGGATAATTACAATAGTTATCTGTTCCGTCTGTTGAAGCAAATGAAAGTTTCTTTGTTGAAGCATCCCATGAAATTGTGCCTTTGCCGTTTGTTGTTTCACCTTTAGCTGCAAGAGCATTTACAAGTGCTGCACCGTCAAAGGGTTTTGTTACCTCGGCATACTTGAACTGATAGCCTGTGTAGTTGTTCTTATCGGCATTTACTGTATCACCGTAGAAATAGTTTATTGTTTCGGGGTTCGTGCCCTGACCGCTGATAAGAACATCGTCATTTGTTGCATCTGTATGTTTTGTGCTGTAATGACGGTTGTAAGCGGTTGAAGAAGCGAGGATATTGCTTCTGGTTACCGTGCCTGTTGAACCATCAAGTTTTACATACGTTGAACTTGAAGGATTAACAATGGCAGACTTCATCATTTCAACCTGGTTATAAAGATTTGCTGCAGCTTCATCCATTGTTGATTGAGCTGTTGTGTTATAAGGATTGCAAAGATAATCTGTTACCGTATTGAGGGAAGTCATCATGTCCGAATAATTATTTCCTGTGAAATAATCGGGCTTAAGCATTGGTGAATTTTCAAGGTAGTAGTTATAAGCCTGGCGGAGTTTTCCCTTTGTGCGTATCTGAACGGAAAGGGGCAGTGTAACATCATCGGTTGCATAAGTCCTTTTTTTACTGATACCATCATTTGTTGAGTAAGAACCCACTGCTTTAACATTATATGTGGCTGTAGAAGTACCAATAGCACCCTTTAAATGTTTTTCAGCAGGGTTTGATTCTTTAAACTCACCACAACTGTAAGATGAATCAGTTACCCCACTTATGCTTATTGTAATTGAGCTTCTTCCGCTCTCATAACCATCACATTGATTGTCAGTTACATAAAAACCTGCATAAAGATTAGGAATCTGGCTGAAATCCGAGTAACGATCCCTGTCAATATACAGAGTAGCAGTAGGCGCTGTTACTGATGTTGTTCTGTCGTCCGTTGAATCCCAGTCTTTACCGCTATTACTATTGGCATAATTTGCATTCTTTTTTACGTTACTGGAATCAACCAGAACACCGTCAACACCACTGTTATCCAATTTGCTTACATAGGCTGCTCCGCCTCCGGGAGCAAGATAATCAAGGTAAGTTTTTGTATCTCTGTCACCGTTTGCAGTGTATGTATTAAAACCGCAAAGCCATCCGGCACCTGATGCAAACATCGTCGCCCACGCACCACGTGTATTTTTAAGTCTTACTGCACCTGCTGTCGAAAGTACATTCGGTGTGTAAACATAGGAATAAGCAACAACCGATTGTGTTGTATTTGTTGCTTTATCAATATAATAAAGTGTCCATTTAAGCTTTGCATCCGCATGAGAACCGAGAGAACCGGCTGTAATTGTAGTACTGATGTTTGCTGTACTTGCACCGGAAGCGGAATCAAATCCGCTAATTTTTCCGCTACTAAGTGTTTTACCGCCAACGGTCAGACTTGAAAGTGAAGCACCGCTGACCGATTCGACATAAAGTGCTGTAACTTTACTTGCACCTTTATAATGGAAATAGAAATTGCCTGATGTTGCACTTGCTTCAGCAAGAGTACTGGCGGTATCACCCTGTGCATAGTTTACATAATACTGGAAATTGTTGTTTGAACTTGCGGGATTAAGATAAATTGTTTCGGGAACATGGAAATATAATGAACCCATGTTTTCAGTGTTTATAGCTGCACTCTTTGTACTGATTTCACTTGCAGTACATCCGGATACTGTGTCTGCATTTATGCAGGTGGGGTCGCAAAGACGGCGAGCCTGCGTTCTCATATTTGTGTATGTTGTTGAGAAACTGCTGTCATAAACATTATCTATGGCAGAGTTGAGCATTGCACAGTAACCTTTACGCTGTGCATCTTTGTCTACACTTGTAATATGAAGACCGACACCTGTATAAAGATAAAGGGAGTATCTGATCATACCACCTATTCTTTCGTGGTATTTGAACATAACATACATGCCCGTACTCGATGAAGGGGTTGCACCTCCGAAAGAATAAAGACCGTATGTTCTTGAACGCCATGAGCCTTCATTATCATTATGTTCCCCTGTATCAACACCGATACATGAAACACCAGTTCGATAATTGGTTTTATCTAATTCTGTAGTCGGAGCATTTGTACAAATAATTGTGTCAAGGCTGGCACTGTCATCACCATTATCGTGGTAATAACGAATATAACCCGCAGAGAGGTTAGGAATCTGACTGAAGTCTTTAAATCTTGATATGTCGATAACTTCGTAAGCCACTCCGGAGTAAACATTTGCATCTTTCTGTCCTCCGGTACTTACATTACCGTGATTGGCTCCTGTAGGTACAGGACTTGTATATGAACCCCAATTTGAATACTCTGTCCAGACATTATAGTTGTCATTACCTGTACCGTGAGCATCGTAATAATCAGGAACAACCATGATTGTTTTAGGTGTACTATCTGGGAAATTTGTTGTTGAAGAATGTCCATTATCACAGTTTGGAATTGTATACTGCCCGGCAGTGCCGTTATTCTGCTGACCGACAAAGCCAACAAGAGGGGCGGCATATTCGCCGAAAGTTTTACCTGTATATGCTGTTGAACGGTTGCCTTTTTCTGCATAACCCATTGCACCTGTAATAAAGCCAAAACCGGCAGCAGTTGCGTTTTCTGTCAAGTCAACACTATGTTTACCTCTTGAAGTTGCACCGGTAATTGTAAGCAGGGGCACATAAATACCCGTGTACATAAATGATAAGTGTTTAGCACCGTTAATTGTGGCAACAACAACCCATTCAATCATATATACATCGCCGGGGGTGGCATTTTTAAGTCTTGATGATGTATTAAGAACAGCTGTTGCAGAGTTTGAACCTCTGCCGATTACGGTTGCACCGCTTGCAAGAGTAGTACTTGTAGCTGTTAAGCCGGCAAGGGTAATGCTTGTTTGTGTTCCCACACCGCCGGTTATACCGAGTTCGAGGTTACTGATTGCAAAATTCTCATAATTGTCACCGGTTTTGCCAACCTTATGCCAAAGATTGTTGACATAAATCTTTGTGTCGGTGGAGGACTGATTCTTATAAGAAACAGTACCGGTAGCATCCTTTGAACCTGCAGCGGTTCCCTCGGATACATTGATATTTGAAAAATACTGGAATGTGTCTGCACCAGGTTTCAGATAAACCGTTTCGGGTGCAACTGCCTGCGGAGTCGTTATGGCAGAAAGCCCCAGGTTTGTTTCTACTCCGATTGTGGCATCGGCAGTCAGCTTTAAAACACCCGGATCAAAAATGAAAAATGTTGTTGCAAGCAACACGAGTGCTAAAGTAATGCTCAACGCTTTTTTCGGAACATTCTTTAATCTTTTCATTATATATACCTCCCACATTGAATGTGAATTGTTTATGTTATTAGTGTTAAGTTTGAAGTGTTAAGTTTGAAGTTTTAAGTTTTTCAGCTTAGCCTCCCTTTCAAGGGAGGTGGCATTTCCGCAGGAAATGACGGAAGGTTGCAGATTTGCAAACCCCCGCCCTTTGGGTACCCCCTTTGAGAAAGGGGGCTAAAGTAAAACTTCGTAGGGGGACGACATCCTTGGCGCCCCATATAACAATTGTGTGTTATGTTATTTTTCTTCCTTCTCCCTCGGGAGAAGGGGGACCGTCGAAGACGGTGGATGAGGGGAAATCTGATTTGTTTTTATTAATAACTTTGTTTTATCCTATACACCTCATCAGTCACTTCGTGACAGCTTCCCCTCAAGGGGAAGCAAGGAACAATCTGCTGTAAATTTCTCGCTTCTTCCTTCTCCCTCGGGAGAAGGGGGACCGTCAAAGACGGTGGATGAGGGGAAATCTGATGTAACCTTATTTATCCATAACGCTGAATAATTGAACGATTTTTACTGATTTTTTCGCTCGAATAATATTCGGCAAAATGCACAAAATTGCAAAAATTCTCAGGCAATATAAATAATTCAAAAATGAAATTTTCTTGCATTTTGAAATCGTTGAAATTATTCTTCTTTGCCGCAAAACCGTTCCATAAAGTAAACATTCTGGCACATATGAAAAAGTGCCGAAAATTCAACAAAATAATGTTAAAAATGAAAAATAACGCAAAAAATACTTGATTTTTTTCTAAAGTTATTATATAATTAGCAATAATTATATTGGTTCATTATGTTTACTTTATGGAACTATAAGTGCCAAACGTTTTATTGCGTTTATGAGGTGTCAGAATAAATGATTGTGAACCTATGAACGAATTATATGACCTGAACGCTTATCGAAAGTTAACACTAACTAATATAATGTAATAAAAGTTATTTGCTGATTTTTTTACGAATCGAAAATCCGAATTTTCACGGCAGATTGTAGGGGCTGACCTCCCGGGCAGCCCGAAAATTCAATCTTCGCTTTTGATACTCCGGGGATATTGACCCTTTCGGGTTTTGCTTTAGCCCCCTTTCTCAAAGGGGGTGCCCAAAGGGCGGGGGTTTGCAAATTTAGAACCTTCCGTCATTTCCTGCGAAAATGCCACCTCCCTTGAAAGGGAGGCCAAATGCCACAAGGATTAAATATTCCATAATTTTTTCACGGCTTACGCCGTGCCGGAGCGATGAGGTCATCGCTCCCTACAAGACGCACGAATTAAAATTAAGGATTATGTAGGGCGTGATGACCTCATCACGCCGCAAACAGGATATCCGGAGGATAATATAACTGGAGCTTTGCTCCCCGAAATTTCGAATTCCGCATTCCGAATTCCGAATTGTTATTTACACCTCATCCGTCAAGGCGTTCCGCCTTGCCACCTTCTCCCGAGGGAGAAGGAAGAAGCGAGAAATTTACAGCAGATTGTTCCTTGCTTCCCCTTGAGGCAATTCCCCTGTCAGGGGAAATGTCAGCGAAGCTAACAAAAGGGTAGCCGTCTGCGGCGAGCAAAAGCTGTCACGAAGTGACTGATGAGGTGTATAGGTAAAACAAAGTTATAAATAAAAAACAAATTGGAATTCCCCTCATCCGTCAAGGCGTTCCGCCTTGACACCTTCTCCCGAGGCAGAAGGAAGAAATGGAACTTAACGCTTTATCAAATCGGGGCGCGAAGGAT
>JAZUHA010000190.1:0-8823 GCA_045641485.1 Acutalibacteraceae bacterium | reverse complement strand
CCGCAAACCATATCCTGCCAAACAATCATGCCGAGTCTGTCACAGTGATAATACCAGCGCAACGGCTCAATTTTAATATGTTTTCTTAATGTATTAAAACCGAGGTCTTTCATTGTTTTGATATCATAAATAAGAGCCTCGTCAGACGGTGCCGTGTACATACCGTCACTCCAGTACCCCTGGTCAAGAAGACCATTAAAAAAATACGGCTTGTTGTTAAGGAAAAATCTCGGTATGCCGTTTTCGTCAAGTCCGCGCCCGAATTTTCTCATACCGAAGTAACTTTCCAAACGGTCATTGCCGGCGGCAATTTTAAGTTCGTAAAGATACGGATTTTCGGGGCTCCATAATTCGTAATCGGAAAGTTTAAGAGTGCCTTTGCCGTCAATAATCTTGCAGGCACCTTTCATTTCGCCTTTGTCGTAAACTATGGCGGCACATTCGTGAATTATATTATCGCTGAAATTAAGTTCTATTTCGAGTGAGTCTGTATCAATATCGGGTGTAAGTTTAATGCTTTCCACATAATCTTCGCAAACTTCCTCAATCCAGACCGTCTGCCAGATACCCGATTGCGGAGTGTACCATATCTGACCTCTGTTAAAAGTCTGTTTTCCTCTTGCTTCCGTGCCGTTTTCAGAAGGGTCCTTAACAGAAAGTCTTAAGTCGTTTTCGCCGTCAAGAACTGCAGCGGTTATATCAAAAGTGAACGGAAAATACCCGCCTCTGTGTGAGCCGATTTCTTTGCCGTTGAGAGTAACCGTGCATTCGTAATCCACCGCACCGAAGTGGAGAAGAACACGTCTGTTTGTTTTATAAAAAGTAAATGATTTCTGATAATAGAGAATATCTGTAGGTAAAACCTCTTTTTTTACTCCGCTTAAAATCGTTTCCGGACTGAACGGAACAACGATTTCACCCTGATATCCGCTGAATTTTTTGTTTTCGTCAAGAATAGAATATTTCCACACGCCGTTAAGACAAATAAAACTGTCACGCTTCATCTGCGGACGGGGATAATCGTTAAGCGGGCATTCTTTGTTAAGTTCTCTGCCCCATTTTGTAAGTAATTCTTTCATACCGTAATCCTTTACATTAGAATTTTTAATATACTTCCGACAATACGAAATTATATTAACACAAAACGAAAGATTTGTCACTAATTTATTTTTTATTGAAAAACCGTTGAAAGCGAATCCCATATCTTATAAAAATCCGTCTTGACATAGAAATGTTATAAATGTATAATACAGAAGTATTTAAAATAATTCGGCTGTGAAGCGGAAAATATATATTGTAAGGTATCAAGAGAGAAAACGGGTGGTGCGAGTTTTTTACCGAAATATATATTGCTGACCGCAGAGCCTCACTGAAAACAGTGCGGTGACTCCGTTATAAGTCAATTTGAGTGGTGTGTTTTGCACAATTCGGGTGGTACCGCGGCTTTGCCGTCCCGTGTTGCAGGATGCATTTATTTTTTTGTAAAGGATGATAAATATGGAATGGACAGGTCTTAATGAATTAAGAGAAAAATATCTTGAGTTTTTTGAAAGCAAAGACCACTTAAGATTACCGAGTTTTTCACTTATTCCGCAGGGCGATAAAAGCCTGCTTCTTATAAATGCAGGTATGTCACTTATGAAAAAATGGTTTACCGGTGAACTTACTCCGCCGAAAAAGCGTGTTACCACCTGCCAGAAGTGTATTCGTACACCCGATATTGAAAATGTCGGTAAAACAGCCCGTCACGGCACATTTTTTGAGATGCTCGGAAACTTTTCTTTCGGCGATTATTTTAAAGAGGAAGTTATTCCGTGGGCTTGGGAGTTCTTTACCGAAGTTTTGAAAATGGATCCCGACAGGCTTTACATCAGCGTTTATCTTGATGATGATGAAGCGTATGATATATGGACAAAAAAAGTCGGTGTAAAACCCGACCACATGGCTCGTTTCGGAAAAGAAGACAACTTCTGGGAGCATGGTGAAGGTCCGTGCGGTCCGTGTTCCGAGATTTATTATGACCGCGGTCCGGAATACGGCTGCGGCAGTCCCGATTGCAAAGTAGGCTGCGAGTGCGACAGATATATCGAAGTATGGAATCTTGTTTTCACGCAGTTTGAAAATGACGGCAAAAACAATTATACTCCGCTTTCTCACCCGAATATTGATACGGGTATGGGACTTGAAAGACTTGCCTGTGTTATGCAGGGTGTAGACAATCTTTTTGAAGTCGATACCGTGCAGAATATTATGAAGCATATTATAGAGATTGCAGGTGTAAAATATCACGATAACGAAAAGAACGATATTTCACTTCGTGTTATTACGGATCATATCCGTTCCACAACATTTATGATAGGTGACGGCGTTCTTCCCTCTAATGTAGGCAGAGGATATGTTTTAAGAAGACTTTTAAGAAGAGCCGCCCGTCACGGCAGGCTCCTCGGAATAAACAGACCGTTTTTAGCGGAAGTATGTGATACGGTTATTAAAGAAAACGAAAATGCTTATCCCGAACTTCGTGAAAAAAGAGATTATATCGTAAAAGTTATTGCAATGGAAGAAAACAGTTTCTATAAAACAATAGACGGCGGTCTTTCACTTCTTAACGATATGATAAAAAATTCCGACGGTAAAGTTCTTTCGGGTAAAGATGCGTTTAAACTTCAGGATACTTACGGTTTTCCCATTGACCTTACAAGAGAAATTCTTGAAGAAAACAATATGACCGTAAATGATGAAGAATTTGAAGAACTTCTTAAAAATGCAAAGGCAACCGCAAGAGCCGCAAGAAAAGATGCCGGTGCGGAAGCATGGAAAGGCACATCGCTTTCATTTAAAGAGTGCGGAAAAACAGAATTTAAGGGTTATGAAACATTCTCTTATGATACAGAAGTCATTTGTATTGCTTCAGACGGTGAAAAGGTTGATTTTATCGGAGCAGATACAGAGGCTGTTATAGTTCTTAAAGAAACTCCGTTTTACGGCGAGGGCGGCGGTCAGGTCGGTGATACGGGTGTTATCACCTCCGGCACAAGCGTTTTCACGGTAACAAATACCACAAAAACAAATGACGGCACTTTCCTGCATCACGGTTTTGTTGCTTCGGGTGACGGTATCCGTGTGGGCGACGGCGTAAAAGCCGAAATTGACGGCGAAAGAAGAAAAGCGATTATGAGAAATCATACCGCCGCACATCTTCTTCAGGCTTCGCTTCGTAAAACTCTCGGTACTCATGTAGAGCAGGCAGGTCAGCTTGTAAACGAAAATGCCGTGCGTTTTGACTTTTCTCATTTTTCCGCTCTTACAAGTGAAGAAATCAAAACGGTTGAAAACCGTGTAAACGAAATTATTATGAACGCTTTTCCCGTTATTACGGAGGAAATGGCGATAGACGAAGCAAAGAAAAAAGGCGCTATGGCACTTTTCGGCGAAAAATACGGCGATGTTGTAAGAGTGGTTACGGCAGGCGATTTTTCCACCGAACTTTGCGGCGGTACTCATGTTAAAAACACCGGTAATATCGGTTTGTTCAGAATTGTTACGGAATCTTCCGTTGCTTCCGGAGTAAGAAGAATCGAGGGTGTAACGGGCTTCGGTGTTACAAAATATATCGACTCCCGTGAAAAAATGATTTACGATGCCGCTTCCGCTCTTAAAATCACAAATATCGGTGAACTTACATCAAAATGTGCATCCGTCACTGCGGAACTTAAACAGAAAGAAAAAGATATTGCAGAACTCAAAGCCGAAATTTCAAATGCAAAAGCAGGCGAGATATTCGGTAATGCACTTGAGATTAACGGATTTAAAGTTATTACGGCAGACCTCGGTGAAAAAGACGCTTCCGCCGTACGCTCTATGATAGATTCTTCTAAAGACAAGGGCGATAATATAGTAGCCGTATTTGCCGCAAAGCAGTCTGAAAAAGGCACCTGCTCTTTCGGTTGCTTCTGTGCTCCGGGCGCAGTTAAAAACGGTGCTCATGCAGGAAATATCGTTAAAAAAGTTGCGGCGGTTGCAGGCGGTAACGGCGGCGGAAAACCCGATACCGCAATGGCAGGCGGCAAGGATATTTCCAAAATAAAAGATGCTTTAGACGAAGTAAAAAATATTCTTTCATAAGGAGGAAATTAAAATGGATTGTATTTTCTGTAAAATAGTAAGCGGTGAAATTCCGTCAAAAAAGGTTTATGAGGATGAAAGTGTACTTGCTTTTTACGACCTTGAGCCGCAGGCTCCCGTTCACTTTCTTGTTATTCCGAAAGAGCATATTGAATCTGCGGCGGCTGTTACTCCCGAAAACAGCACCGTTATTGCTCATATTTTTGAGGTTATTGCAAAACTTTCAAAAGATATGGGAATGAAAGACGGTTTCCGTGTTGTTTCCAACTGCGGCGAAAGTGCCGGTCAGAGCGTTAAGCACCTGCATTTTCATGTAATGTCCGGCAGAGAATTTACATGGCCCGCCGGCTGAGAGGTTATTAAATGAAACGACCGATGCTCCTTTTTGGCACAGTAACACTGCTTTCTGCCGTGCTTTTCCTTTGTTTCGGAAAGACGGCGGCGGTATGTTGCGCCGCAGCGGGAGTATCGGTTTTATTTTTGCTTTTATTATTAAGGAAAAAGTTAAATAACCGAATATTTATTCCGTTTGTAAGTTTTGCGCTTTTAATATGCGGTTTGTCGTTTTTGTTATTTCAGCAAAAGAATGTCGAAAGTGTCAAAGATTTTTCTTTTGGTGAACACAGTCTTATTGCTTTTGTAAGCGGAGTTCTCGATAAGACCGAAGATTTTACCGTTTACACACTGAAAACAAAAGAAATCGACGGCGAAAAATCATCACATAAAGTTATGTTTACGGATTACGGGAACAAGTTTAAAATATCTTTATATGATACGGTTTCTTTTAAAAACACGCAGTTTATAACAAGCGAAAATATTCATAATTCTTATTTGGGTGAAAGGATTTTTCTCTGCATACAGTCTTTTGACGGTTGTGATATTTTATTCAGGCAAAAAGAGGATATCATTTTTTATGTTTTGAAATTCAAAGAAAAATGTATCGAAAACATAAAATTTTATTTGCCGGGCAATGAAGCAGGTGTTCTTTCGGGAATGCTGTTCGGTGATAAATCGCTTTTAGATAACAAAGTATATTCTTCTTTCAAAACTTCCGGTGTATCCCATCTTTTGGCGGTTTCGGGACTTCATACATCGCTCTGGTGCGGAGTGCTTTATGCGATTTTAAAACTTTTACGGATAAAAGAAAAGACAGCCGGTATAATTTCTCTGATATTTTTATTTTTGCTTTGCGTGGTGTCCGGATTTTCTCCGTCTGTTTTAAGAGCTTCTTTTATGATGTCGCTTATTCTGATTGCTCCGTTTTTTAAAAGACAGCCGGATACCGTAAATTCTTTGGGCTTTGCCGTAACCGTAATAATTCTGTTTAACCCGTATATTCTTTACAGTGCAGGTTTTAATCTTTCGGTAACTGCCGCATCAGGCGTAATATTATCGGGTATTTTCGGCAGACTCGGCGGAACATATTCAAAAAACAGCGGTAAATTCATTGGCAGATTAGCGGAATATATAAAATCGACTTTTACCGCAAGTGTATTTGCAACCGTTTTTACACTGCCGTTTTGTGCTTATTATTTCGGTTCGTGCAGTGTTATAGCGCCCGTTACAAACATTTTTTGCATAAAACTCGGTTTTGTTTCAATGGTTTCGGGGCTTTTCTGTGTACTGTTATCCTTTATGCCGTTCGGTATAGGCAGTCTGCTGTCACAGTACATATTTAAAATACCGCAAATTCTGTTATGGTTACTTATTAAAATAATCTCATTTTTTGCGAAAATACCGTATGCCTGTGTTCCCGTGGGAACGGTAACGGTTATTTGCGTTTTTGCCGTGGCTGTTTTATTTACGGTTGTGTATTTATTGCTGAAAAACAAACCGGTAAAAACAGCGGTTAAATCGGTTTGTTATATTGTTTTGTCGATACTGTTTCTCTGCTCGTATTTCACATCATTTCCTCAAATGTCTTTTAACCGTGAAGTATCTGTTGTTTCGGACAGAGGTACACCGCTTATTGCCGTCAGAAACGGTGTGGCAATCTCTCTTATCGGAGTACCGTACAACCTTTCGGGATACCGCAGTATAACAGAGTTTTTGCCGTTTACGGTTGAACAGGATTTCACCAATCTCGTTATTACGGGAGATTATAATAAAAACAGCAAATTATCCGAGATTTTTGAAAATTATAAACCGAAAGAGGTCTATTCTCCGATTTGGTGTTATGAAAACTTCATAAACTCCGAATTTTCGGAAAAAGTCAATTTCAGAGAAAATACGGGGGAAATTAAGTCCGGAAAAGGAATAATGTTACAATGTATTGACAATTATCTTGAAAAATATGTTATAATTAAAAACAGCGGTAAAAAGTTTGTGTTTTCCGTTTCGGGTTATAACGAAAACAATGCAACGGATTATCTTGACGGCAATCCCGAATTGGTTGTTATAGGAAAATACGAAACAGCGGAATTTAAGAGATACTGCAAAACTTTGGTTGTATGTACAGACGGTAATCTTAATAAAATCACGGAAAACAAACTGAATATGTACTGTACCCGTCTTGTTGTACTGAAAGACGGCAACGCAAAAACTTTTTCACTTAACGGGGTGAGTAATTTTGGCGATTTTCGATGAAGAAGCATTAAAAAAGAATATAAAAAGCGGTTCTTTCTCAAGGGTGTATTTTTTGTTCGGTGATGAAAGTTACCTGAAAAAACATTACACCGATTTGATTGTAAAAAAGACGGTTTCTGCCGATTTTAAGGATTTTAACCTGCATATTCTTGAGGGAAAAGATACCGATTTAAACGAACTTTCCGATTGTGTACTGTCTTTTCCGATGATGGATGAGTACAGTTGCACCGTGGTAAATGACTACCCTCTTTTAAATATTTTAGGTGAAAAAGGAAAAATTAACGAAAATTTTTCTGAACTTATTTCCGAATTGCCTGAAAGTACCGTGCTTGTTTTCAGAGCGGAAAATATTGAAGTCGATATAAAAAACGCCAAGTGGACAAAAATAATCAGGTTTTTTGAATCGAAAAACGGAATTTGTGCAAATCTTTGCAAACGCTCCCCGTTTCAACTTGCAAAACTGCTTGAAGACTCCGCAAAAAAGAAAAACTGCACACTGACAAGAGATGTTTCGTCTTATATGGTATCGGTTATAGGAGACGATCTGAGCACATTAAAAAACGAACTTGATAAAATCTGTGCGTATAAAAACTGCGGTGTTATAGAAAAAAAAGATGTGGACAACACGGCAACGGTATCTGCTGAAGCAAAAATATTTAACCTTTCACGGCAGATAACTTCGGGCGATGCAGACGGGGCTTTTAAAACGCTTACAAATCTTTTTAAACAGAAAGAAGAGCCGGTTATAATATCGGCGGTTCTTTCAAAAGCGTTTACGGATATGTACCGTGTGAAGACGGCAAAAGAAAAAGGGCTTAAACCGAGAGAAATTGCGGAAGTTTTTCCGTCATCATATAAAAATAAGGAATTTATATTGCAAAATGCCGACAGAGACAGCGCCGGATATACGGTTGAGCGGATTCATAAATCGCTTGAAATTCTTTCCGATGCGGACAGACGTCTTAAATCTACGGGCGAAAATCCGCAGGCGGTGCTTGAAGAAGTTGTTATAAGGTTGTTGAGAGCATAATGATAAAATTAAAACGAGCCGTTGTGGTAGAGGGAAAATACGATAAAATCAAACTCAACGCCGTACTTGATGCGGTAATTATAAAAACAGACGGTTTCGGCGTTTTTAAGGATAAAGAAAAGCAAAAACTTATAAGAAAACTTGCCGAAACCACAGGTATAGTTATTCTTACGGACAGCGACAGCGCAGGCTTTGTAATAAGAAATTTCATAAAAAGCATTGCCCCGAACGGCGATATTATAAATGCCTATATACCCGATATTTTCGGCAAAGAAAAGCGAAAAACTCAAAGTTCAAAAGAGGGAAAATTGGGCGTAGAGGGAATACCCGTTGATATATTAAAAACCGCTTTGGAAAAAGCCGGAGTATTTTGCGAAAAAACGGAAGACACCGAAAAAAGAAAAATAACAAAAACCGACCTTTTTGAAGACGGATTTTCGGGGACACAAAACAGTAAAGACAAAAGAAAAGCGCTTTTAAAACAACTTGATTTGCCCGAAAAACTTACAACTAATGCACTTCTTGATATTTTAAATTCGCTTATGACTTATGATGAATATAAAATAATAACGGAAAGTCTGTGAATTATACAAAGATGATATTGTGCAGATGTTTGAAAAACCGGTTATCCGAGAGGGAATTTTGAATGGAAAATAATTCTTTAATGACAAATGAAATGATTTCGCAAATAAAAGCGATTATGGAACAATCCCGTGCAAATGTCGCAAAATCCGTGAATAATGAGTTAATTACGGCTTATTGGAACATCGGTCGAATTATTGTTGAACACGAACAGGAAAACAATGAACGTGCCGAATACGGAAAAAAGACTTTAAAAGAACTTTCAAAAGTGTTAACAAGCGAATTCGGAAAAGGCTTTTCTGTTTCAAACCTGCAATTTATGAGACGGTTTTATCAGACTTATCAAATTCAACAGACACTGTCTGTTAAATTGAGTTGGTCGCATTATTGTGAATTACTTTTGATTTCCGAAGAGGACAGAAGAAGTTTTTATGAAAAAGAATGTATAGACGCCGGCTGGTCGGTAAGAGAATTAAAAAGGCAGATGGAAACATCACTTT
>JAZUHA010000189.1:0-1558 GCA_045641485.1 Acutalibacteraceae bacterium | reverse complement strand
CCTTACATATTCCGAATTTACATTTGTAAAAACAAAAGACGCTTATTCTTGCGAAGATGCCGTTTCAAAAGAAGTTTTTTTTAATCTCAGAAATGATGTGGTGAAAACCGCTTTTGCGCAGTATATATGTGAACTTGCATACGATTTTTGCGAGGAAGATTACGAGTCGGAGGAAATTCTCAGGCTTTTTCTCAATTCGCTGTATTTTTTAAACGAAAATACGAAAACGGTCGGTTTTATTAAAGCGGTAACGGAATTAAGACTGCTGTCGCTTTCGGGCTATATGCCCGACCTTGTTGCGTGTGACAGATGCGGTGAGTACGAAACCGATATTATGTATTTCGATTGCGAGAACGGTAAACTTTACTGTAAAGAGCATAAACCGCTTTCGCCGAGCGTTACGCTTCCCGGTTCGGTCGTAAAGGCTATGCGCTACATCACGCTTTCCGATTTTGAAAAAATCTTCTTTTTTTCACTTTCGCCGGAAAACGAAAAACTGCTTTGCGATGTAAGTGAAAAATATCTTCTCGGAAAATCACTCAGAAAATTCAAAACACTTGATTTCTTTAAAATAATTACCGATTGACGGTGGAATTTATGAACAGACATTTAAAAGCTTTGGAATTTGATAAGGTACTCACAATGCTTTCGGAGTACGCCTGTAACGATGACGCAAGAGAGATTGTTTTAAATCTTTTGCCCGAAAACAGCCTTAATATTACTGTTTCGGAACTTAAAAAGACAGAAGAAGCATATATTCTTCTTGCAAAATACGGCGGACCGTCTTTCGGCGGTCTTAAAAATGTCGGCAACTCCCTTGCAAGAGCGTCTTCGGGCGGAGTGCTTTCGATGAAAGAACTTCTTGATATAGGCTCCACAATAAGGACTGTACGGGGTATAAGAGAATGGCGTGACAACAGCGGTCAGGATGCTTTGACCGTCGATATGTATTTTAATTCGCTTATGCCGAATAAGTATCTTGAAGAAAAGATATTTTCCGCAATACTTACCGAGGAGGAAATAAGCGATAATGCTTCTCCCGAACTTTCTTCCGTAAGAAGAAAAATAAAAAACTGTGAAAACTCCATAAGGGACAGGCTCGAAAAAATCATTCGTTCAAATACATATAAAACATATCTGCAGGATGCGATAATCACAAAAAGAAACGGCAGGTATGTTGTTCCCGTAAAAAGCGAATACAGAGCAAGCGTTGCGGGTATGGTGCATGATACATCTTCTACGGGTTCAACTGTGTTTATTGAGCCTGCCGCCGTTGTGGAAGCAAATAACGAAATTCGTGTTCTTAAGGGTAAAGAACAGCAGGAGATTGAAAGAATACTTGCGGAACTTTCTTCACTTGCAGGCGGATTTAAAGATGAAATTAAGGGCAGTTTCGACTGTGCCGTGATTATAAATGTGATTTTCTGCAAAGCAAAACTTGCTTATGCCATGAAAGCGAGTATGCCTAAAGTAAATAATGAGGGTAAAATACGCCTTAATAAAGCAAGGCATCCGCTTATAGCCCCCGAAAAGGTGGTTGCAACCGATATTTCCCTCG
>JAZUHA010000188.1:0-2159 GCA_045641485.1 Acutalibacteraceae bacterium | reverse complement strand
CTTGGCCTCCGACTTTGGTTTCAAGTCTTAACGCATTCGGATAATATCTGTTTGAATAGTTTGCAATAAACCCGAAGCTGTTTGCATTTGAGGATGAGTTGCCGTTACTTGTCTTACCGAATCTTGCCGCACCGTAAACCGCTATTTCGGTAGGTGTGAGCGAATGATAAGTGCTTTCGAGCTTTATTGGAAATATCGGCTCTACCAACACAGCCCATCGGTTGGTTTCAAGAGTGCTTATTGTAATATTCCATATCTTTGAAAGTATTGTTTTCATTCTCGCATCGGTACACCAAGCCTTTAAGCCGGTTGTAAGCTCGGGCAATTCAAGACTCCAATCGGTATCGTGAGAGCAGGATTCCGTTGATGTGCTTGTAGTGATTTTCAATGTCGTATACTTGGATTTAAGATAAGTCTTTGCATACTTGGTTGAAAATTTTTCGTATGCCGAATAATTCTTTGAATAGGTAGATCGTGTTTTGTACCTGAAAACATCGTAAGCCGCCTTTTTAACGGCACCCGTTTTATCTATGACTGAAAAGGGGTATCCTACCGCACGGTTTGCATTGTTGGCTATCATATCGGGGATTGCATATCCGCCTGTCGCCGCAGTTGTACTGCTTCCGTCACCGCTTGCCGAAGTAGTACCGTTAAAAGACAGTGCAAAGGTAGTAAGTCCCGAACACAACAAAAAAGCGGCAAGCACAAGGCTCACCGCAAGTGATAATATTTTTTTCATAATTAAATTTTTAACCTCCTTCACATGTATGGCAGGTCTTCGCCGGAATGGTTTTTCCGCAATTAGGACACTTCATATCCTCATCTATAAGGCTGTACCTTATACAAGTGCCGTGAGTTCCGTCACCCGATACCCGTCCGCAATATGAGCATTTATCGTCATACTCCTCATACTCTGTCGGATATTCGTACAGTACCCATTCATCCGGTCTTATCTCATAATATCCGCCGTATGTAGGAACGGTGGTATCTCCGTCTATTGTACGGTAGATTATTTTGGATTTTGCGTCCCAAGATATTCCGGTTTTCGGGTCTGCATGCTGTACATACTTTTGTTTTGTTTTTTCGTTTGTTTTAATGGGTGTATTTACTGTCTGTTTGGATTTCTTTATTTCCTGCTTTTTCTCCTGTAAGACCTTATCTGCTTTGGATTCATCCGGCGACATTCCGGTACCGTTGTCGGTTATTTTATCCGATGTATCTGTGTTTTCTATATCCTCGATAGGTTCTGTAACAGATACCTCGGATGAAACTGTTTCGGGTTTGAATTCCGGTTTTGTGTTTTCGCTACTGTCTTTTCTAAAAACGAAAACCACGCCAAAAGCAATAGCAAGTGCCAATATTACACCCAATAGGATAAACAATGTTTTTTTCTTTTTCATCACAATTCCTCCTCGAATTTTTGATTCAAATTTGAAGTTACGGTTATAGGGATATTTACTTTCGTTACCTGTAATCCCGCAAAGTTTAAAGGTACTTGTACGGTGTAAGATATCTTTATTTTCATTCGGTTAGTATCTGCAAATTCCATTATGGGTTTTGTGAGCGTATATACCTCATTCCCGTTTTCATCTGCGAATATAAGGCAGTCAGTCCTTTTTTGCAGTGAACAAAACGAGCAAAGTTCGGATATGTATTTTTCCGCATCCAATACCTCTATTTTGTCTTCGCCCTGTTTTATGGAATCGTAAATCTCTACCGAATTCTTCATTACAAAGCTGTCAAGCACGACACGGCTATTGCGTTTTGTCTGTCTTATTGTCTCAACAGTTGTAACAAAAGAAATCATTACCGATAGTATTATACAGAATACCATTACGAAAATGCAAATTTCGATATACCCTTCGCCTTTTTTATTTTTCGTAAAGCACCACCTCTACTTCCAGTACTTCTCGGAAATTCCCGACTTTTTTACCCTTAAAGTAACGGGGATTTTGAAAATGCCTACGCCTTTAACTTCCGTTTCCACGCTTACTGTAACCCACATTTTATTACCTAACTGCACCTTATTGGATGAGTTAAAGTATTCGTCAGCGCCGCATTCGGCATTGAAGACAAAATAATCTGTTTTTAGTCTGCCTTTTTCTTCCTCGTATTCATTGCCGAACCGTCCGGTATAGGTCGCTGTTTGGATTAGTTCA
>JAZUHA010000187.1:0-25339 GCA_045641485.1 Acutalibacteraceae bacterium | reverse complement strand
CGCATTTACATTGCAAAGTTCGGGCAGTATCGGACTTCGTTTTGTTTGGCAAACTCGTCCGCTTTGCATTGCCTTATATGCGATTTCTGTTCGTCAGACCGAGGTTTTGACCGCAGAGGCACTTCTCAGCCCCCACATCCGACTTCTTTCAGACTCCTCCTCACGAAGGACGCCCTTGTCTTTGTCTAACAGTTCCTACTGCCAAGCCTGTAGCGGACTTTCACCGCCAAGTAAATATGCGTGCCGAGCACACCAAAAAAGGATTTCACGGAATAACACCGCAAAATCCTTTTGTAATCAAATCATATTAAAGTTCCTGTTTCCTTGATGCCACATCAAGCTGTTCTTTTGCAAGAGCGCTTATACTTTCCTTATCACCCGAAGAAGCCTTCTTGGAAGCATCTTCACGGCGTTTAAGAAGTTCCGCATACATACGCTCTCTCTTATCACCTACAAGGTCATAGAAGAGTATGGGTACGATACCGAGAATACCGGTAAGAGCGGGAATGATTGTACACATGTGGAAAAGTCCGAGTTTTGTATCATCGGTCTGTGCTTCGCCTCTTGTGTAAGAAGTGATGTTATAACCGATAAGTTTTTTAATCTGAAGAGAAATAAGGTTACTGAAGATGCTTGCAAGTTTTGTTGCGAGACCTTTTGCAACAGAAGTCATAGCCTCTGTACGGTAACCGTTTTTCCATTCGCAGTAGTCCATAGCTTCGTTGAACATTTCACTCGGGATAACTCGGCGAACACCGTAGAAAATCATAAATATCATTTCTTTTACGGCAAGTATACAGAACATGGGAAGAACCTTTTTGTAAAGTCCGTTATGCTTACCGCCGATTTTACCGAGGAGGTAAACGGGAACTCCGAGGAAGTTACCGATATATTTACCCATGATGTAAAGGAAGCGGGTGGAGAACTTTCTTCTGAACCAGGGAACAAAGTAGAATGCAAACGGGTTAATTACAGCACCGGGAATACCTGCAACAAGCGTCATGGATGCAAAGTTAAGAACATCTATGTAATAGTCGTTATCACTGCCGCTTACGCCGAAGTTTGAAAGCGTTTCGGAAAGTGTAAGGAGAAGAATGGGTTTGTTGTTGATAATCGACCTGATACCCTGCATAACGCTCGGTGTTTCAATGGACTGAAGAACACGCTCACGAGTCATAACGCAGAAAATAAGTGCCGCAACACCGCTTATGATGGCAGTAAAGTTACCCATAAACATAAATGTTGACGTATATGAAATGTTAATAACTTTATTACCGATAAGGTCAAGGATAACCGTTGTTATCTGAGAGGGAAGTTTTTCACCCAAGAATCCCGACCAGAATTCAGCCTGAGTAATAAGCCTTGTTCTGTCTACGGGGTGTGGAGTAATGGTGGCAAGCATACCCGTTTTCGCTATAGCACGGAATGTACCTGCGCCCTCTCGTACTATGGCAAGAATAAAGTAAGTAATAAACTTGCTCATATCCCTCGGACCCTTATCCTTAAAGAACATGGGAAGAAGCCAGTAAAAACATGTACCGAGTGTACCCGGAATACCGAGCGCTACAAGATACGGTTTAAACTTACCCCAACGGGTACGGGTTTTTTCAACTATGGCTGCCGTAAAAATATCGTTTACAACATCCCATATACCGTTTACAAAGTTAACGATTGTCTGATAATCAAGGTCAACCTGAAGAATATTTGTAACAAATCGGGAAGAGAACGTATCTATATTGAAACTCTGGCACATATCGTAAACAACATACCAGACTGTTTCTTTCATACCGACATATCGACGGTTTTCATACACATACTCTCTTGATGCAGCATCAAGCTCCCCCGTGTTTTCGGTCAATTCTTCTTTAACCTCAGCATTTGTATTAGCCAAAAAAGACACCTCCACGGTTTCTAATCTACAAGATTATATCATAGTACAAGTCCTATTGCAATAACAAATATTGATAATAAATATCCTTGTAGAATTTGTCAAAAACACTGTTTTACTTTTGTGCATTCCTACAAACAAATTTTTATTTGCCGATAAGAACATAATTTAAAGTAAAATAATTATCTGACAAATCGTAATTTTCCGTTCTTTGACGTGTCGGTGTTACTGCTGACATCAAAAAATCAACTTCCCCGATATCCGCAGATATAAATGCTTCATCAAAAGGAAGCGTATGTACCTGCAGATTATATCCGAGAAAAGCGCAGATTTCACAGGCAATATCGTAATCTATACCGCCGTACTCCCCGTAACTTTCAAAGAAAAACATCTCTTCGGAAAATTCATCTGCAGCCATAACAAGTGTTTTTTCATATTCGACGTCCGACAAATCATACGGTTTATTGTTTTTATAAGCATCTTCTATTTTTTGAATTGTTCCGTTTTCGGTAAGATGAAGTATTGCATCATTAAACTTTTCGGTAAGGGAGGAATTTTTCTTAAAAACAGCGCAAAAACTCACAGAGCCGTAGTTATTATCGTAAATTTTACAGTTCTTATTACCGTTTACATACCTTTGTGCCGTAATTTCATCCGTCACGACAAAATCCGCCTTATTATTTTCAAGTGCAAAAAGACAATCATCGGAACAAGTGTATTCGGATGTTTGACTGCCGAGGTTTTCAAGTGACAGTGCAATCTCATTGCCGAAGTCACCGCCGACACAAGCAACGGTTTTGCCGTTTAATTCCGGAACACCTTCCCCGGAGTTTTCGTTTTCTGAAGAACAAGAGGAAAAAAGAAAGAGTATCGAAATAAGAAATAACGCAACACGAAAATACTTTTTCAATATTTTCCCTCCCGTTGTTCTTTTGTTATATTTTATTATGAAAACCGACAAAAGTCAACAAAAAGCCGCCACAAAACAGTGACGACTTTTTATATCAAACAATCAAATAAGAACTTTACTTAAAAATGTTTTCAATCTTTCCGATTTCGGGTTTCCGAAAATTTCTTCCGGAGTACCTTCCTCGGCAATAACGCCGCCGTCAACAAACATTACTCTTGAAGCAACTTCTTTTGCAAAGCCCATTTCGTGAGTAACAACAACCATTGTCATACCGCTTTTTGCAAGATCTTTCATAACTTCAAGAACTTCGCCTACCATTTCGGGGTCAAGTGCGGATGTCGGCTCGTCAAAGAGCATAACATCGGGATCCATGGCAAGTGCTCTGACTATTGCGATACGCTGTTTCTGACCTCCCGAAAGCAGATTGGGATATGTATCGGCTCTGTCGTCAAGACCGACTTTTTTAAGAAGTTCGTGAGCCTTTTCTTCCGCCTCCGCCTGTGACTTTTTAAGAAGTTTCACGGGTGCCAAAGTCATATTTTTAAGTACATTCATATGAGGGAAAAGATTGAACTGCTGAAAAACCATACCGATTTTCTGGCGGTGGATATTTATATCTACGGAAATATCCGCTATATCTACACCCTCAAACAGAATTTTGCCCGCCGTCGGGTCCTCAAGACAGTTAAGGCAACGAAGAAAAGTTGATTTACCGGAGCCGGAAGCACCGATAATTACTATAACCTCGCCCTTTTTTATCTCGGCATCTATGCCTTTAAGCACATGATTACTGCCGAAAGATTTTTTAAGTCCCTCGACCTTTATCAATACTTCATTATCAGTGATCACTCTTTCTCAACCTCTTTTCAAGTAAAGTCAGAAGTCTTGTAAGTACAAGTACTATTAAAAGATATATAAGTGCAAGCGTTATGTACGGTACAAATGCATCGTATGTAACCGAAACGATATTCTGCGCCTGCTTTGTAACATCACGCAAAGCGATAACGGAAACAAGGGAGGTATCTTTTAAAAGCGTAATCATTTCGTTGCCGAGTGCCGGAAGAATATTTTTTACAGCCTGCGGAATTACAATATACCACAAAGTCTGCAGATAATTAAACCCGAGACTTCTGCCCGCCTCTGTCTGACCGTAACTTACAGACATAAGCCCCGACCTTGCAATTTCCGCAACATAGGCACCGGAATTTATTCCGAGCGTTATTATACCGCAGAAAATACAACTTTGCTGATTTTTGGGCACCATTATTACAAACCCCATTATAAGAAGCTGTACCATCATGGGTGTACCCCTTATAACCGCAATATAAACTTTTGTAAATTTATCAAGCACTCTTAAAAAAACCGGCGGTTTTTTTACCGTATAACTGTCGTAAGCGGTACGGATAACCGAAAGCGCAAAACCTATTACTATACCGAGCGCCAATGCACCTATTGTTACAATAAATGTAATTTTTAAACCGTCTGTGAAAAACTTCCATCTGTCTGCATAAATGAAAGTCTGATACAAACGGAAAAATAACTTCTGCATTTCTGCCGATGAAGATACAATCCACGACGGAGCCGTTGCTATCCACTCGGCAAATGTTGCGCCTGTCATAACAAAACCTCTTTTCCGTTTAAACAAAAATATATGCGGAAACACGCCGCTTTAAAGATGTTTTCCGAAACGGGAATTTTAAACAATCTTTGTGTTTCCGCATAAAAACTCAAAATAACAAGGAGCGGTTTGCCCACTATTTGTCTTATTTTAAGTAAACTTATTCAGCAGTGATATATTTTCCGATAATATTGTCTATAGTACCGTCTGCCTGAAGTTCAGCAAGAGCGCTGTTGAAACTGTCAAGGAGTTCCGTGTTTTCTTTTGAGAATGCAGCCGCATAATCTTCCTGGATGTATTCTGTATCAAGAATTTTAAGACCCTCGTTTACGGCAACAAAATTCTTTGCCGGCTCGTTATCTATAACGATGCAATCAACCTGACCGTTTTTAAGAGCCTGAACCGCAAGAGAGCCGTTCGGGAACTGCTTAACGTTTTCCTGACCGTAGTCATTGGTGCAGTAAACATCCCCGGTTGTACCGGACTGAACACCGATTTTGTGACCTTTAAGGTCATCTGCGGAAGCGATTTTGCTGTTCTCGGATACTATAATAACCTGAACGCCTTTTGCATAAGTAGTGGAGAAGTTTACTTTTTCTTCTCTTTCGGCAGTTTTTGTAAGACCTGCAAGAACAAAGTCTATAGAGCCGCCCTGTACTGCGGGAATAAGTGAATTAAACTCCATATCTTTTATTTCAAGGTCGTAACCGATTTTTTCACAAACAGCCTTTGCGATTTCGGCATCAATACCGGTAACGCTTCCGTCATCTCCGACAAACTCATACGGCGGGAAAGCGGGGCTTGTACCCATTACAAGAGTACCTTTTGTTTTCTGTCCGCAAGAAGCAAATGCACCGAGCACTGCAATCACGAGAACTACTGCCATAATTTTTGCAATTTTTTTCATTTGAGAAACCTACCTTAATATACCTTTATTTCCCCTCTGTGAAGAATAATTATACATCATTATTCAAAAAATGCAATAGTTTTTCATAAATTATGTATACACTTGTATAAAATTTGCTATATACAAAGTATAAAAAATATAGTATAATGAAACAAATAAAAGCACGAAAAGGACTGTCGTGATGTTTTTTCTTTTATTTATTGCCGCTTCTTTTTTTATTCAATTATTCACTTCTGCCTGGTACATAATTTCGGAAAGCAGTGAAAAAATCAAAAATCCCTTTAAATTCAAAATAATCTGTCCGCTTTTATATCTTGCGGATATTCTTCTTGCCGTTTCATTTAAAGGTGCCTTTACCGATTTATTTTCAATATTTTTACTTTGCGGATTTGTATCGTACTTTTTCGGCGAACTGCTGTCACTTGCTATAGGCAAAAAGAAATTTCTTATAAGCGGTTCTTTTTTTTCGGCGGGTAAGATTTTATTTATCTTTTCGCTGTTCGTTTTTTCAAAAAACATTATGAAAACTGCATTTTCATTAACGGATATTATTGTTTTTTCGGTTTTAATGATACTTCTTTTATTTATTCTCATCAAACATCGTTTGTTTTTCGGGAAACTTATTTACCCCGTACTCGTTTTCGGAACGGCTGATGCCGTATTTCTCTCAAAATCTTTGTTTTGCGGAATATCCTGCTTGCTTTCCGGTGCCGAAAACGATAAGTCAACCGCATTTATATTGCTTTTCGGCGGAATTTTGATAGTTTTAAGCGATATTCTTTATGTATATATGATTTTCTTCGGAAGATACACACAAAGAAAAGCACAACTTCGTGCATATATACACTACTACGGAATGATGATTTTTTCCTGTCTTGCATTATTTTACGGAGGTCTGAAATGAAAAAGGTAATTTCACTGTTTCTTTCCATTGCCATTCTTATAATTTCATTACCGTTTGTCTGTGCCGTAAACTCATACGGAGACTTTTATTACACCGAAAACGACGACGGCACGGTAACCGTAACTTCATTTAACAACAGAACGGGAACGGTTGCGGAAATACCCTCGCAAATAAACGAAAAACCGGTTACCGCAATAGGCTCAAATGCTTTTAAAAACAGAGCTTCTCTTAAAGAAGTTACTATACCCGATACGGTGACGGTAATAGGCAGTTACGCTTTTTACGGCTGTCATAAATTAACCGGTGTTGTTATGGGAAAAGGCGAAAAAGTACTCGCCTCTCACGCTTTTTCTCTTTGTGATGCACTTACATATATCAACTTAAAATCCGTAACGGAAATAGGCGAATATTCTTTTTACGGCTGTACCTCTTTAGAATATACCGATTTTTGCGATAAACTTACGGAAATAGGTGACAGAGCATTTTATAACTGCACTTCTCTTTTTGATGCGCTTTTTCCGAATTCCCTGAAAAAAATCGGTGAATATTCGTTTTACGGCTGTAAATCAATAACATATCTTATTTTCCCCGATTCGCTCGAATACATAGGAAACAGTGCATTCTGCGGAAACGAATCCTTAAACTCCGTAAAATTCGGAAACGGTGAACTCATAATAAGCGGCTATGCTTTTGAAAACTGTCCGCTTCTTACAACACTTGATTTCCCCGAAACGATTACAAAAATCGGACGAAACGCATTTTCCGACAGAGACGAAACAACCGTTACATATAACGATTTTCAAATAAAATGCCACTCCCACAGTGCAGGTTACAAATACTCATTTGAAGTAAAAGCAAAACCATTTATCTATGAACTCGGAAAAAATGTTACTCCGGGTGACATTGACGGAAAAAACGGCGTTAAAATCGAAGATGCAAGATTGGCTTTACGTGCCGCCGCAGAAATCGAAAACTTTTCAACCGACGAAGAATTTACACTTGCCGATGTAAACGGCAATAATATTCCGGATACGGAAGATGCAATTATGATTTTACAAATGGCTCTCGGTATATATCAGGTTTGATTTACACTTTGCCGAAAATCACTTATTTATGTCAATAAGATGAGTATTTGACTGATTATAGTATGCGCTTACCACATCTGCAAGTGCAAGAGCGGTATCAATGGCTGTCATACACGGAATACCGAGATTCATCGCTTTACGGTGAAGATTGCGGAAATCCCCTACAGAACTGTCCATAACGGCGCCGGTATAAACAACATAATTCACCTTTCCGCTTTCAAGAAGGTCGTAAATATCGTTATTTTCCCAGACATTATGTGCAGTTGTTACATCAATGCCGCGCATTCTTATGGCATTTGCCGTATCGGGTGTAGCGTAAAGTTTCAGTCCTAAATCGGTAAACTTTTCGGCAAGTTTTATTGCATCGGAATAATCATAATCTTCTACCGAAATAAGTATGCCGTTTTTGTGGTTTCGGTCTTTTGAATGTACATCAACACCGCTTGCCGTAAGACCTTTGTAAAGCGCTTCGGTTTTTGTACAGCCTATTCCGAGTACTTCGCCCGTAGATTTCATTTCCGGTCCCATAATGGAGTTGGCATCGGATATTTTTTCAAAACTGAAAACCGGTACTTTTACGGCATAATATTTTGCCGACGGTGCAAGACCGTCTTTATATCCCAAATCCGCAAGTTTTTCACCGAGCATTACCCTGCTTGCAAGTTCAACCATCGGTATTCCCGTAACTTTACTGATGTACGGAACGGTACGGCTTGCCCTCGGATTTACTTCGATAACATACAATTCGTTTTCATATACAAGGTACTGAATATTTACAATACCTTTTGTGCCGAGTCCTTTTGCCATATTTACGGAAACTTCGCACACCTTTTTTGTCATCGCTTCGGAAAGGTTATACGGCGGATAAACGGCTATTGAGTCACCCGAGTGAATACCGGCACGCTCAATATGTTCCATAATTCCCGGAATAAGAACCGTTGTTCCGTCTGATATGCAATCTACTTCCAATTCCGTACCGGGCATATATTTATCTACAAGCACGGAGTTTGCTATTCCGCCGGAAAGAATGGACTCCATATATGTTTTAATTTCTTCCGAACTGCGCACAACGCTCATACCCTGACCGCCTATCACATAAGACGGGCGTAACAATACGGGATATCCGAGTATTTTTGCGGCAATAAGCGCTTCTTCCGCAGTGTTGACGGAAACTGCTTTGGGGCGGCGCATACCGACACTTTCCAGGAAAGCGTCAAATCTCTCCCTGTCCTCGGCAATATCAATTCCTTCGGCAGATGTTCCTAAAATCGTCACACCGTTTTTGTCAAGATATTCGGCAAGTTTTATGGCTGTCTGACCGCCGAATGCAACAACAACGCCGATAGGTTTTTCCACACGGATAACATTCATAACATCTTCTGCCGTAACAGGCTCAAAATAAAGTTTATCGGCAGTATCGTAGTCCGTAGAAACCGTTTCGGGATTGTTATTTATTATTATTACTTCATATCCGAGTTTACGAAGTACCTCTACACATTTTACCGAACTGTAGTCAAATTCAATACCCTGACCTATGCGAATAGGTCCGGAGCCGAGAACGAGTATTTTCTTTTTATCGCCGGTACTCTGTTCTTCGGCATCTTTTTTTTCGTCAAAATAAGAATAGTAATAAGCAGTGGGACCGAAAGCACCCTTGCAGGTATCTACCGCACGGTACTTCGCCGTGAGTGTAAGCGGAAGTTCCGCCCCCGTAAGTTCTTTTAAAGCCTTGTCGGTATATCCGAATTTTTTACCCTCAATATATAATTCCGTTGTAAAATTATCTTTTATTTTATTTTCAAAATCCGCAAGGTTTTTGATTTTTTCAATAAAGAACGGGTTTATCATCGTAATACGGGATATTTCTTCAACAGAAACACCCGATTTAAGTGCTTCAAATATTGTAAAGATACGAACATCGTTTACTCTTTTCAGCCTTTCCGAAAGCGGAGCACCGCTTCCGGGAACACGGTTTAATGTTTCCTGCTTTATTTCGGCACCCCGAACCGCTTTCATCAGCGCTTCCTCAACGGTTGCACCGATAGCCATAACTTCTCCCGTGGCTTTCATCTGCGTTCCGAGTTTTCTGCTTGTATTTGTGAATTTATCAAACGGCCAGCGGGGGAACTTCAGAACTGTATAACCGACATCCGGCTCTGTAGCCGCCGTACCTGAGGCATTTTTGTCAAAAGTGATTTCATCAAGATTATATCCGAGTGCAATCATAGTTGTAACCTTGGCAATGGGATAGCCCGTTGCTTTACTTGCCAAAGCCGAAGAACGTGAAACCCTCGGATTTACTTCGATAACGTAATATTCCGAAGTTTTGGGATTATATGCAAACTGACAGTTACAACCGCCCGCTATTTTTAATGTTTCGACAATATTCAGTGAAGCGTTTTTAAGCATATCAAGGTCTTTTTCGGAAAGTGTCAACGCCGGAGCAACAACAACTGAATCACCCGTATGAACACCTACGGGGTCAATATTTTCCATACTGCATACAATAATTGCTTTGCCCGAAGCATCTCGAACTACTTCAAATTCAACCTCTTCCCAACCTACTATATATTTTTCCACCAAAATCTGACTTATCGGCGAAGCATCAAGACCGATTTGTGCGGCTGTCTTCATTTCTTCGTGTGAATATGCCACACCGCCGCCGCCACCGCCGAGAGTAAATGCAGGGCGTATAATAACGGGATAACCGATTTTATCCGCAATTTTAAGAGCATCATTAAGATTTTCGGCAGTATCGGAAGCAATGGTCGGCACTCCTATCGCCTCCATACTGTCTTTAAATAACTGTCTGTCTTCCGCACAGCTTATGCTGTCTGCCCCCGTTCCGAGAAGTCTTACATTATGGCTTTTTAAAAACCCGCATTTATTTAATTCCATAGCCATTGTAAGACCCGTCTGACCGCCGAGCCCCGCCAGAACAGAATCGGGTTTTTCTGTTTCTATGATACGCTCAAGCGTTTCCAAAGTGAGCGGCTCAAGATATATTTCATCTGCCATCGCATTGTCTGTCATTATTGTTGCGGGATTGGAATTGACAAGAACAACTTCAACATTTTCTTTTTTTAAAATTTTGCAAGCCTGAGTGCCTGCGTAATCAAATTCCGCCGCCTGACCGATAACAATGGGACCGCTTCCGATAACCAAAACTTTTTTAATACTTTTATCAAACATTTTTCACACCTGCTTTGCACATACGGATTTTATTATTGCAATAGCCTTTTTTAATGTATCTTCAGTTATATTTAGTGCCGGAAGTAATCTGACTTTATCCTTTGCCGTAAGGCACAAAACACCTTTTTCCATACATTCTTTTACTACTTCCGAAGCGGGGTTTACCGTTTTTATACCTACCATAAGTCCGAGACCGCTTACGGACTGAACGCCGTCTGCACCCTCAAATGATGAAAAAATCATTTCACTTTTCTTTTTTACTTCATTTAAAAATTCTGTATCTATTCTTTTAATAATACTTAATGCGGCGGCACAGCAAACCGGATTTCCGCCGAATGTTGGGCCGTGGTCACCGAAGCCGAGAACATTTTCCGTTTTTTCGCCGAAAAGAGTCGCTCCGAGCGGCAGACCGCCTGCAAGACCTTTTGCGGTAGATACAATATCGGGCATCATACCGAAATTCATATATGAATAAAGTTCTCCCGTTCTGCCGTTACCTGTCTGCACTTCGTCAACAATCAATAAAACATCATTATCTTTACACCATTTGTCAACCGATTTTAAGAAGTTTTCCGGAAGCGGAAGAACACCGCCCTCGCCCTGTATGCACTCTAACATAACAGCGGCGATTTTTGTATTTTCGGCTAAATCCGACAGTTCGCTCATATCGGGATTTATGCTTACAAATCCCGGAGTAAGGGGCTTAAACTGTTCGTGATAGTGTTCCTGCCCCGTAGCCGCCAAAGTAGTGATTGTTCGTCCGTGAAAACCGTTATTCATTGTTACAACGGTATAGCAATCTTCACCGTGAACTTTTTCGGCATATTTTCTTGCCGTTTTTATTGCACATTCATTTGCTTCGGCACCGGAATTTGAAAAGAATACTTTTTTCATTCCGGTCTTTTTGCAAAGTATTTCAGCCAATTCTGAACACGGGTCGGTATAGTAAAGATTAGACATATGCTGAACTTTTGAAATCTGACCGATAATTGCAGACTGCCATTCACCGTCTGCAATACCGAAAGATGTAACGCCTATGCCGGAGCCCATATCAATATACTCTTTTCCGTTATTATCGTAAACCAAAGAGCCTTTACCTTTTACTATATTTACGGGAAAACGGTTATATGTTCCGGCTATATACCGTTCGTCCCGTTCTATTGTACTGTCAGTATTATTCATTTTCTCCTCCGTAAACCATAGTTCCCGCACCCTCATCCGTAAGTAACTCCATCAATATGGAATGCTGAACTCTTCCGTCAAGTATAATAACCTTTTCCACACCGTTTTGTATAGCGGTTATACAGCAATCTATTTTCGGAATCATACCGCCTGCTATAATGCCTTTTTCTTTAAGTTCCGCCGCTTCTTTTATATTAAGTTCCGGTATGAGTGAAGATGTGTCATCTTTATCCATAAGCACACCGACAAGATCCGTCATCATAATAAGTCTTTCGGCACCCAAAGCACCTGCAATATACGCCGCAGCGGTATCACCGTTAATATTATATATATTTCCGTCTTTGTCGCACCCTATTGTGGAAATTACGGGTATGTAGTCTTTTTCAAGAAGGTCTGTTACCGTCTGAATATTTATCTTTGTAATTTCACCGACATACCCCAAACGCTCGTCCTGTATTTTTGCTTCAATAAGTCTTCCGTCTGTTCCGGAAATACCTATTGCAGTTCCCCCCGTCATTTCAAGAAGATTTACAAGAGTTTTGTTTATTTTCCCCGCAAGTACCATCTGAACTATGTCAACGGTTTCTTTATCGGTCACCCGAAGACCGTCAACAAATTCGGTTTTTTTGCCGAGTTTAGTCATCATTTTACTTATTTCCGGACCGCCGCCGTGTACCAGAACCACTTTTACTCCGATTAACTGAAGCAAAACGATATCCTGCATTACCTGTTGCTGTAACTCTTCGTTTATCATGGCATTTCCGCCGTATTTGATTACAACAACCTTACCTACATAGCGTTTAATATACGGCAGAGCCTGCGTAAGAACTTCCGCACGCTCTGCATTTGAAAATGATTCGTACATATTATCCCCTCCGATTAAGTACGGTAATCGCCGTTTATCTTAACATAATCATAAGTTAAATCACAGCCCCATGCTGTGGCGCAACCGTCTTCACTGCCTACCGAAACCAGTATTTCTATTTCTTTTTCAAGAAGAATTTCTTTTGCTTTTTCCTCTGAAAATTCTATACCGGCACCGTTTTTACATACCTCAACAATACCTTTTTCGCTTTTAAAAGCCACATCTACTTTGTTGATATCAATATCGGCACCGCTGTAACCTATGGCACACAAAACTCTGCCCCAGTTGGCATCCGCTCCGAACATAGCCGCTTTTAAAAGATTTGAACATACTACGCTTTTTGCAACCGTCTTTGCCGTTTCTTTATCTTTTGCACCGCTTACTGAACATTCAAGAAGTTTTGTAGCGCCCTCGCCGTCACCCGCTATCATACGGCAAAGATGAACGGTTACCGTATTGAGCGCTTTCATAAATTCACGGTAATCATCGTCTTCTTCTGTTATTTCTTCATTCCCTGCAAGTCCGTTTGCCATAACGCATACCATATCGTTTGTGGATGTATCGCCGTCTATACTTAACATATTGAAAGTATTTGCAATATCGCTTGATAATGCTTTTCTGAGCATTCCGGAAGATATTGCGACATCACTCGTGATAAATACAAGCATCGTTGCCATATTCGGGTGTATCATTCCGCTTCCTTTGGCAATTCCGCCTATACGGCATTTCTTTTTGCCTGCCGAGAACTCCACCGCTACGCTTTTCATAACGGTATCGGTTGTCATAATACCCTCTGCCGCATTGCCGTTTCCGTCTGTCGAAAGAGTGTTTACGAGTTCGGGAATACCGTTTTTAATAGGTTCAATATTAAGAGGCTGACCGATAACACCCGTTGAAGCGACAATAATATCGTCTGACGCTATATTAAGTGCAGTCGCCGTAAGTTCGCTCATTTTTTCGGCTATTTCTATACCGTCTGCATTGCAGGTATTTGCATTTCCGCTGTTGCAGATAATTGCCTGCGCTTTTCCGTTTGCGAGGTGATTTTTCGTAACGGTAAGAGGAGCGCCTTTTACCATATTGGTGGTATAAACCGCCGCCGCATTTGCCGGTACTTCACTGTAAATAAGAGAAATATCCCTTTTTGTTCTGTTTTTGCGTATTCCGCAGTGGATACCGCTTGCCGTGTAACCCTTTGCCGCACATACGCCGCCTTTAATAATTTCCATATTACCCTCCTATATTAAGTCCCGTAGTTTCATCTGTACCCAAAACTATGTTCATATTTTGTATTGCCGCACCTGAAGCACCCTTACCCAAATTATCAAAACGGGAAACAAGCGTAATCCTTTCGTCATTGCCGAAAACACTTATTTCCATATCGTCACGCCCGGACATTTTTCCTGCCGATAAAAATCCGTTTTCGTCAGTATCTTCGCAAAAATAAACCAACCCCTCTTTATAACACTCCTTATAAACCGATTTTATTTTTGCAATATCACCGTTTATCTGTGATAAAAACAGCGGAACTACTACCTCCATTCCGGAATAATAAGATGATACTATCGGTGAAAAAACCGGAGCATAATAAAGACCGCAAATTTTTGCCATTTCGGGAAGATGCTTATGCTGTTGACTTAAACCGTAAACTCTCGGCGCACATAAAGTTTCCCGATTTTCTTCCGTTTCATAATCCGCTATCATTTTTTTGCCGCCGCCTGAATATCCCGTAAGGGAAAAGCAGGAAAGTTTTTCTTCTTTTTTTATTATTCCGTTTTCAACAAGCGGTGCAACGAGTGAAACAAAACCGCTTGCATGACAGCCGGGATTTGCAATTCTTTTTGATGAAGCAATTTTTTCTTTCTGCCCCGTAAGTTCGGGAAAACCGTACACCCAGCCGGAAGCAGTTCTGTGAGCTGTCGAAGTATCAATGATAACCGTATCGGGATTATCAAGAAGACTGACGGCTTCTTTTGCCGCCGCATCGGGCAAACATAAAAAAGCGATATCGGCATTATTAAGCGCTTCTTTTCTTGCACAACAATCTTTTCTTAATGCTTCGCTTAATAAAATAAGTTCAATATCGTTGCGCTCTGCAAGCCTTTCGTATATTCTGAGCCCCGTAGTACCGGCACTGCCGTCAATAAAAACTTTTACCATTGTAACAATCTCTTCTCCGAATGATTTAAACCGTTCATATAAATTCTGTATAAATATTCACTTATTTGAATAAATATGCAAGAATTATACTGCTTTTAACGGTATTTGTCAATCTTTATTTGAATTATTTTACAAAATTTCTCAAAAAAATCCCGGAGATTTTCGTCGTGTGTTAAAATTCTGTAAAATACGGGTTTTATGTGGAAATCTATTACGTTTTATAGTATAATCGCAAGTGAATTGACAAAAACTTTTTTTGCGGAAGTGACTGAATATGAAGAATATGCGAAATCCGGATTTTCCCGAAAGTCTCAAAGCCTCTCCGAACTTAAACGGAATATTAAAAACTCAAAAAAGCAATACGGAAATACATCCGCTTACATCATCACAACTCGGAATTTATTTTGACTGCGAAAACGAGCCGGATTCTTTAAAATACAATATACCCATGCTTTGCCGTTTGCCGAAATCAACGGACAAAGAAAAGTTCATTAACGCCGTAAAAACAGTAGCACAAAAACACGATGTACTGTTTGTTACGGTAAACTCCGTAAACGGTGTTCCGTCTATGGTATCTCATAAAGGAAATGTTACGGTAACACAAATAAGAACAGATGATTTTTCCGGAGCGGTAAACGCTTTTCGCCGTCCGTTTGATTTGGAAAACGGTCCTCTGTACCGTTTTTTATATCTTGAATCGGAAGAACAAAATGCCTTTCTCTTTGATATTCACCACATTATTTTTGACGGCTCATCTTTAAAATTACTTTTAACTCATATAGCACAGGCTTACTGCGGAAAAGATGTCCCGTCAGAAGAAGTTACTCTTTTTGATTTAACGGAATTTGAAAAACTCCCGAAAGATCCCAAAAAATACAGAAAAGTTTTAAAAGAAAAATTCGGAGATATTTCCTGCAATTCAAAGCCCATTCCCGATGTTCTTTGTGAAAACGGCGCAAAGGATTTCGGTTATATTGAGTTTATGCCTTATAACCGTTTTTCACATTCAAGTGTTCTTGACTTTGTAAAACAAAACAACATAAGTGAAAATGCGCTTTTCCTCGGCTCATTCGGGTATACTCTCGCAAAAATCAACGGTACAAATGTGTCTTATTTTAACACGGTAAACAGCGGTCGTTCAGTACCGGAAGTCAAAGAAACTTTCGGTCTGTTAACAAAAACTCTTCCTTTTTGCTGTTGTTTTGACGAAAGCGGTTCACCCCTCTCACTTCTTAAATCGGCGTATGACGATTACTACCTTTTAAAAAATAATGATGTTGTATCATTCAGTGAATTCTGTTCTCTGTATGATGCGGATATGAGCGTTTCTTTTGTTTATCAGTCAGATTTTTTTAACGGTATTACATTAGAAAACGAAAATGTTGTTCCGGAACCGCTTGATAAAGATATATCGGTATCGGATATCGAATTTATGGTGCTTAAACAAAATGAGGGCTATAAACTTATCTGCCGATATAAAAAATCCGATTATACGGAAGATTTTGCAAAAAACTTTACGGAGATGTACATTGAAGTTGTTTGCGGAATGATGACATGCAATACTTTAAAGGATATTACACTTGCAGGTGAAGAAAGCAAAAAACTTATAGAATGTTTCAACAAAACTCAAAAGCCGTATGAAGCGGATAAAACCGTTGTTGATATGTTCCGTATTCAGGCAAAAAACACCCCCGATGCAGAATGCCTTGTATATAAAGACAAGCATTTTACATATAAAGAGACAGACGGTATTACAGACCGTTTTGCAAAATATCTGTATAAAAACAACATAGGTAAAGGCGATATCGTCGGCGTTCTCATACCGAGATGCGAATATATGCTTATTGCATCTTTGGGCATTTTAAAAGCGGGAGCCGCATATCTTCCGCTTGACCCGTCGTACCCGAAAGAACGACTTAACCTCATGACAAAGGATTCGGGTGCATCTTTTCTTGTAACAACTCCCGAACTGTCGGGAATTATTTCCGATGAATTTTCGGGTAAAAGACTTATGACGGAAGAAATTTTGTCTTTTGACGACTGCGGAGAACTACCCGAAGCACCGTCACCCGATGATTTATTTATAATGCTTTATACTTCCGGCTCAACGGGAGTTCCGAAAGGCGTTATGTTTACACATAAAAACACAGCCGTAACAGCCGTTTGGGAAAAAGATTTTTATAATTACGATGCTTTAAGTAATGTTACCGCTTATGCAAGTTACGGGTTTGATGCAAATGTATTTGATACTTATGCCACGATTATTTCGGGAAGCACCCTGCATATAATTCCCGATGATATCCGTTTAGACCTGCCGGAACTTCAGAAATATTACAATGAAAATAAAATAACACACACCACCATGACAACACAGGTCGGCAGGCAGTTTGCACTTATGGGCGGTTCCGACTCTCTCTTGTGCTTATCGGTTGCAGGTGAAAAACTCACTCCCCTCACCCCGCCGGAGGGATTTAAGATGTATAATCTTTACGGTCCTACCGAGGGTTCCGTACTTGTCACACAATTTCTTATTGATAAATACTATAAAGATATCCCGATAGGAAAAGCGATTGACAATGTAAAACTTTATGTTGTTGACGGTTTCGGCAGACTCCTGCCTCCCGGTGCCGCAGGCGAACTTGTAATATCGGGTGCTCATGTTACAAAAGGCTATCTTAACCGCCCCGAAAAGACTGCGGAAGCCTACGGAGAAAACATATACTGTACCGACAGCGGTTACGAAAGAATTTACCGCACGGGCGATGTTGTCCGTCTTCTCGGTGACGGCAATTATCAGTTTATCGGCAGGCAGGACAGTCAGGTAAAAATCAGAGGATTTCGTGTTGAACTTACCGAGGTTGAGGAGGTTATCCGCTCTTTTGACGGTATAAAAGATGCTACCGTTGCCGCATTTGACGAGCCGTCGGACGGTAAATATATTGCGGCATATATCGTTGCCGATAAAAAAATAAACACAGATGAATTAAACGCATTTATCCGCAACGAAAAGCCGCCGTATATGGTTCCCGCCGTAACGATGCAGATAGATAAAATCCCGCTTAATCAAAATCAAAAGGTAAATAAAAAAGCTTTGCCGAAGCCCGAAAGACAAGCGGGAAGTTTTAAAAAACCCGAAACCGAAACACAGCAGGTTATCTTTAATATGATAGCCATTATTGCAGGTCATGATAAATTCGGCATTGATACAGACCTTGAAGATGCCGGCATAAATTCCATAGGCACTTTAAAACTTAATGTTATGCTTTCCAAAAAGTTTAACAAATCGGTTAAACTTAACGACTTTAAGGAAAACAATACCGTTGTAAAACTCGAAAAATTTCTTTCGGAAAAAGCAGAAAACATAAATTACGAATTAAGGGACGATTACCCGATTTCACAAACTCAAAAGGGTATTTTTATTGAATGGAGTATGAATCCCGGTTCGGTTACATACAACATTCCCCTGCTTTTAAAATTAAGCGACAAAATTGATACCGACAAACTCGTTTTTGCCGTATCAGAAGCAATAACCGCCCATCAATATATAAAAACAACCTTATTTTCCGATGAAAACGGCGATATAAGAGCAAAACGAAAAGATCTTGACGAACCCGTTGTCAGAACCGTTGTTTGTGAAAACTTACCTCCCGTCTGTGAACTTGTACGCCCGTTCCGTCTTCTCGGCTCACCTTTATATGTTGCGGAAATATACAAAACAAACGGCGGAAATTATCTTTTCCTTGATTTTCACCATATTATATCAGACGGCACATCGGAAAAAATATTTATTGATGATGTTACAAAGGCTTATGCAGGTGAAATTCTGAAAAAAGAAAAATACACGGGTTTTGAAGCCGCCGCAGACGAAGAAAAACTTTATAATACCGAGCAATACGAAAAAGCAAAACAGTACTTTACCGAAAAATTTTCCGGTTGCGACACAAAATGTATGCCTATGCCGTCGCCCGAAAGCGATGAGCCCGACGGCGCCGCATTAACAAAATTTATCGGTACGGATATTTCGGAAATCAAAAGTTTTTGTAAAAAAAACAAAGTTACGTTAAATGCATTCTTTAATGCGGCTTTCGGAATCACTTTAAATAAATTCATCGCAAAAGACGAATCCGTATTTTGTACTGTATATAACGGCAGAAGCGATTCAAGACTTTCGGAATCCGTTGCAATGCTTGTAAAAACACTGCCCGTTCTTGTTAATACCGAAAATAATAAAAATATTGCCGATTTTATCCGTGAAACTCAAAAACAACTTATTTCTTCAATGGAAAATGATATTTATTCATTTGCACAAATATCTGCTTCCCTCGGTATTCGCTCTGATGTAATCTTTGTTTATCAGGGTGACGAATTCACCTTTAACTCAATCTGCAATACACCGTGTGATAATATTCCCATTACATCTCACACATCAAAAGCACCTCTTACGGTAATTGTAACTGCAGAAGACGGCAAATATAAAATACAGACCGAATACAGGTGCGATATATTCTGCAAAGAACTTACCGAAAGTTTTACAGACTCTTTTATAAATGTTGTAAATGATTTTATAGTCAAAAATAATTTAGATGAAGTTTCTCTTTTGGGCGAAAAATCAAAAGAAAAACTTAAAGAACTCAACAACACAAAAAGGGATTTTCTTAATGTTCCGGTTAACAAACTCTTTGAAGCACAAGCAGAAAAGCACCCCGAAAAAACCGCTTTGATTTGTGACGGCAAAAAACTCACTTTCGGTCAATTAAATGCACTTTCAAACAGAATGGCTCATTCGCTTATTTCTTACGGGATAAAAAAAGACAGTATAACAGGCATTATGCTTGACAGAAGCGTCAGCCTTACCGCTGCCGAAATAGCCGTTTTAAAATCGGGCGGTGCATTCCTCGGCATTGTTCCCGATTATCCCGATGAGCGTATTGATTTTTGTTTAAACGATGCCGAAAGCGCCGTAGTAATTACCACAAAAGATATAAAAGAAAGCAGAAAAGAACTGTTTTCCGGCGATAAACCGTATAAAGCCGTTACCGTTGACGAACTGCTTAATAGCACCGATACAAATAATCCCGACTTGGATATCCCGACAGACAGTCTCTGCTACTGCATTTATACATCCGGGTCAACCGGCACACCGAAAGGCGTTATGATAGAACACAGAAATCTCGCCTGCTGTGTACAGCCGTTTGATTTTACATATTCGCTTTATTGCGGTGAAAAAAGCGGTGATACCTGCCTTGCGCTGAGTTCGGTATCTTTTGATATGTCGGTTTTCGATAATCTTATGCAACTTGTAAACGGCAATACCGTTTGTATGGCAACAGAAAGAGAAATTCACAATCCTCTTCTGCTTGCTTCGCTTTTAATGAAAAACAATGTTGATACTATAGCCTGTACGCCGTCGTTCATTTCAAACTGCCTTTCGGTTTCTGAAATTGCACCTGCATTTAAAAACATTAAAACAATCGTTGTCGGAGCGGAAGCGTTCCCGGAAAAGTTATTCTCAAAACTCAAAGAAATTTCTCCCGATATCCATATCATAAACGGTTACGGTCCTACCGAATGTACCATGACCTGCTGTGCAAAAGAACTTAAAGACTGCAAAAACATCACAATAGGCGGTCCGGGTGCAAATACCGCATTTTATGTTATTGATAAAAACAGAAATATTTTACCGCACTATGCCTGCGGTGAACTTGTTATTTCCGGCGGACTTGTAGGGAGAGGTTATATAGGTCTTCCCGAAAAGAATAAAAATGCATTTTACCTTACAGACGGCGTAAAATCCTACCGCAGCGGTGATATGGTTCGCATTAACAAAGATAATGAAGTCGAATTCTTCGGCAGAATAGACAATCAGGTAAAATTAAGAGGATTCAGAGTTGAACTTGACGAAATAGAAAAATGTATCTGCTCTTTTGAAGGCGTTACGGCAAGCAAAGTAACGGTAAAAAACAACGGCACGGAAGATTATCTTGCCGGGTATTTTACAGCCGAAAAAGAAACGGATATCAGTGAACTGACTTCTCACTTAAAAGCAAAACTCACCTACTATATGGTGCCGGATGTTCTTTGTCAGTTAAAAGAAATGCCTCTTACACCAAGCGGAAAAATCGACAAAAAAGCATTGCCGGACATTAAAAAGAAATCAAAAAGTTCCGGCAAAAAATCCCCGAAAAAATCTTTGGAAGAACAGATATGTGATTTGTTCAAATCCGTTTTACAACTCGATGAATTCTATGCCGATGATAACTTCTTTGAAATGGGCGGTACTTCGCTTTCCGCATCAAAAGTCATTATGCAACTTATGTCCCGAGGGCTTAAAGCCGAATATCAGGACATTTTCGATTACCCGACACCCGAAGAACTTGCGGAATATCTTGAAAAAAGTGCAATTTCGGATAAAAACGCCGAAAGCACAAACAAAACCGATAATTCCGACACCGAAAACAACGCATACAGCGATATTTTAAAATACAATTCACTGTCTTTTGCCGCAGAAGTAAAACGAAGCGGTTTAGGCGATGTACTTCTTACAGGTGCGGCAGGATTTTTGGGAATACATATTCTTAAGGAACTTATAGACACGGAAGACGGGAAAATAATCTGTCTTGTCCGTCACAGCCGTCATCTTTCCGCAATCAACAGGCTTAAAAATATTCTTATGTATTACTTTAACGATACATTTGATAAAGAATTTGACACACGTATAACAGTACTTGATACGGATATTACAGATGATGATTTACAAAGCGTTATTAAAGATATAAGTTTTGACACGCTTATCAACTGTGCCGCCTGCGTAAAGCATTACGCTTCCGACGATATTATTGAACGGATAAATGTTCACGGCGTGGAAAATCTTATTAAATGTACCAAAGAAAAAAACGCCAAAATGATACAGATTTCCACAGTATCAATCGCCGGTGTTCATACAGAAGAAACTTATAAAAAACAACTTAAACTTTATGAAAACAGTCTTTTTGTTGCCGATGATATGGATAACAAATACTGTATTTCAAAATACAAAGCCGAACTGAAAATATTTGATGCAATTAAAGACGGTATGAACGGAAAAATAATCCGTGTAGGAAATCTTATGGGCAGATATTCCGACGGTGAATTTCAAATTAACTTCAATACAAATGCTTTTCTGCACGCTTTAAGAGGATTTGCAACCATAGGCAAATGCCCGATAAGCCATGCAACAGACCCGATGAGTTTTTCGCCCGTTGATTTAACCGCAAAAGCGGTTGTTACACTTGCCGGTACAAACGATATATTCACCGTATTCCATGCAGATAATCGTTTCGGTTTTGATGAAATGCAACTTATAGAAGCGTGTAATCTCTGCGGAATTAAAATAACACCCGTAGACGACAGAGAATATTATGATGATTATTACCGTTTGCTCGGTGATTCAAGCATAAACAAACGCCTTTCGGGACTTATGACAAATGACCGCCCCGACCTGCACGCAGTCGATTCCGACAATATGTTTACGGCAAATATTCTTTACCGACTCGGCTTCTCGTGGCCTTTCATTGATACGCCATACCTTAAAAGAGCAATAGGAAGCCTTTCGGAACTCGGATTTTTTGATTAAGACGGTGATAATATGATATACGTTTTATTTGCCGACACCACACCTTTAAATGATGAAAAAGTTTATGCTTATTTTTATAATAAAGCATCAAAAGAGCGCCGTGAAAAAGCCGACAATTTAAAACTTAAAAAAGACAAAAATCTTTGTATCGGCGCTTCTGCACTCATAAACACATTCTTGAGTGAAAAAAACATTTTCCCAAAAGATATTGAATACGCAAAAGGCGAAAACGGTAAACCGTATTTTAAAAATTTGCCTCATATTCACTTTAATATTTCGCATTCCGATAATGTTGTTATGGCGGTATTCGCAGACAGCGAAACCGGTTGCGATATTGAAAAAATCAGACGAGCGGATATTAAACTTGCCGAAAGATTTTTTCACGAAAACGAATATCTTGAAATAGCAAAAAAAGAGACCGAAGACGAAAAAAACAATACTTTTTTCCGTCTTTGGACTCTTAAGGAAAGTTATATTAAACAAAGCGGTAAAGGGCTTTCTGTTCCGCTTAATTCGTTTTGCATAAATCTTTGTGAAAACAGTGCAAAATTAAACGGGAACAGCGAATACCGTTTTTATGAATTTTCCGATTTTGACGGGTTTAAAGCCGCCGTTTGCACAAAATCAGAAGATGAAATTACGGTTAAAACCATTGTAATCAAAACCCTATAAATACAAGTCAAAAAGGTTTTGCAGTTAATCAGGTAATTGAATACTGCAAAACCTTTTATATTTTATATATTTAAAAGTATCGAGAAGAATTTAAAAATAAGTTTTATTATATGTGTAAAGAAATCGGTATATTCATATTCTACGCTGCCGGAAGAAGCGGTATCTTTTTCTATTGTAAATTCATCGAATACTTCACCGCTTACCGTGAAGTAAGATTTTACGGTGATATCATTATCAGAAAAATCAAGAACTGAATAAGACGGCTCTTTACAGTTTTGATTTTTTGCAAAAATCGTACTGTCTGTCTCGTAACTGTCATAACTGCACCCGGAGGCGGTAGAAGCGGCAAGATATGTAACGCCGTTTTCATCGTTCATTCCGGCAGTTACGGGAACAGTTCTTGAATATGTATGCTCGTGACCGGAAAGAACAAGGTCAATATCAAACTCATCAAAAATCGGTGTGTAAAGATTGGCGGTCATATTGTCTATACCGTCCATACCCGAAAAATACGGGCTTTCGTGCATCATAACAACACGCCATTTGCAGTCGGGGTTATTGTTTATTGCCGTTGCAATTACCGCTTTGTGGTCTTCAACTAATATATTATTTGTATTGATTACAACAAACAAAGCGTTGCCGTATGTAAAGTAATAATCCTTGCCGGCAGGCGAAAGCAAATCATTACCCGTTTCATTGGGATTATTAAATCTCATTTCATACAGCGGGTCATAAAAGTCGTGATTACCTACCGCCGTAGCAACGGGAAGACTTCTTAAAACATCGGGATATAAGTAGGCATTATACTGCTTTTTGCTTAATGCCATATTTGCCATATCGCCTGCACAAAGGCCGAAACTTATATCGGGTCGGGTTGTTTTTGCGACACTTAAAGTCTTGCCCCAGGCATAACAGTCATCAAGTACGGCATCGTCACTGTCGTCACCGGAGCGTCCGAGTTGGGGATCGGAGCAGAACATAACGGCGAATGCACTGTCGTCAAATATCTCAAAACTCTCTGTAGCCTGCCACATACCGTTATAAGTATAACTGTAATAATACACGCCTTTTTCGAGATTTTTTAACGATACTTTATTTCCCGTGAAATAAAGTGCTTCATCAAGTTCGGTTGTTACAACCGCTTCCTCCGGAGAAGAAAGATCCTCGTTTAGGGAATACACAAACTTTTCGGGAACTTTATTCAAGCCCTCTGTAATCCACGAAAAATTGATATCGTTACCGTCTTCACCGGGAGTAAGAGCAATCTTACCTTCGGTTTTAAATATATTTTTTGAATTTTCTTTAAAATCGGCAGGAGCGGTAATGGTATTTACGGCAAAAACCACAGCCGAAAGTGAAAATATTAAAACCGCCGATAAAACAAGTGAGATTATTTTATTTTTCATATATTACCTCTTACTTAATAATATCAAATATTCTTATGAGATAGTGGAAGAAATACTGGATTTTTAAAAGTAAATCATGGAAAAATCCCGTTAAATCGTTTTCCATAGTTTTTAATTCGTCTGCACCGTATCCCGGCAACTCGCCGTTATTATCGTTCACGCCGTCTGTATCGCAGGCAAACTGATTTATTATCGGAGAAGCAACAGACAAAAGGAAATATTCCATAGGTGTTATCGGGTCTTTTTCGGAGTAATCCTCGATAAACTGTTCATCTGTTTCCGATACACCCAAATAAGCCTGAACGGCATTTGCGGCATCAAGAAGTAAACTGTCGTCGGCATCGGGAAGTTCCTCACGCAAAATAAATGCTACTGCTCTGAGAAGTGTTTTAACTTCGGGGCTGTTTAAATCTTTATCTTCTTCACCGGCATAGTGAGCGGCAACGAAATCCGTTGCAAGATCCCACGGAGTACTGCAACCCGTTTCCGGAATCTCAATGCCGTATGTAAGCGCTTTTTCTGCTACACTGCCTTCACCGTAGAGCGGCTGATTTAAAATACCGAGAAGTTTGCCGACAAGTTCGTTTACAAGGTCATAGAAAATATCATTTTCACTGATTCCGAGTTTTTCCATAGAAAGTGAAAGTTCAAGTCTGAACTGAACACCCGCTTTAAGGAAGCCTTTTGAATACTCGTTAAGACCGCTGTTCATAAGGTCGAGTTGTTCTTTAGAATAACCTTTAACGGTTTTTGTTAAAGCATCTGTATCAATTTTATCTACGGTTTTTGCTTCGTAAGTTATTTTATCATCTGTAAATGTAAAATATCTGTACTGCAAAGGATACATAGTAAGAGAGGTTGTGGCAAAATCATAAATAGTATTGCCGAGAGCCGTTGTGTACGAAGTTGCATCACTGCAATGCTCGAAGTCGGATCGT
>JAZUHA010000186.1:0-2316 GCA_045641485.1 Acutalibacteraceae bacterium | reverse complement strand
TTAAAGCACGAGGCTCATTCAAGAGCACTGTTTGCCGAGGGGGCAATTTCTGCGGCTGAATTTATTTGCGGTAAACCTGCGGGGTTATATGATATGTACAGTATAATAAGGGGAGAGTAATATGATAAGAGTAGGTATATGCGGTTACGGTAACTTGGGAAAAGGTGTGGAATCGGCTGTTTTTAATGCTCCCGATATGGAACTTGTTGCCGTTTTTACACGAAGAAATCCCGATGAATTGCAAATCAGAACAAAAACGGCAAAGGTAGTATCTTTTGAAAAAATTACCGAATATAAAAACGATATTGATGTTTTGGTAAACTGCGGCGGCAGTGCAACGGATTTACCGAAATCAACTCCCGAACTTGCAAAGTATTTTAATGTGATAGACAGTTTTGATACCCATGCGAAAATCCCGGAGCATTTTAAAAATGTCGATAATTCGGCAAAAGATAACGGGAATGTTGCGATTATTTCCGTCGGTTGGGACCCCGGAATGTTTTCGCTTAACAGATTGTATATGAATGCCGTACTTCCGAACGGCAACGATTATACATTTTGGGGCAGGGGCGTAAGCCAGGGGCATTCCGATGCCATACGGCGTATAGACGGCGTTATAGATGCAAGGCAGTATACAGTTCCCGTAAAAACTTCTCTTGAAAAAGTAAGAAACGGCGAAAATCCCGAACTTACCGTAAGAGAAAAACACACACGTGAGTGCTTTGTTGTTGTAAAAGACGGGGCAGATAAAGAAAAAATTGCGGAAGAAATTAAATCAATGCCGTATTATTTTGCCGATTACGATACAACCGTTACATTTATTTCCCGGGAAGAAATGAACGAAAAACACAGCGGTATTCCGCACGGCGGAAGTGTTATCCGTACGGGCTTTACGGGATTTGATTTAAACACGAAACATACCGTAGAATACAGCCTTAAATTAGAGTCAAATCCCGAATTTACGGGAAGCGTGCTTACGGCATTTTCACGGGCGGCATATAAACTTAAACTTGCAGGTGAAAGCGGCTGTAAAACAGTTTTTGATATTGCTCCCGCACTGCTTATGCCCTGTGACGGCGAATATCTTCGCAAAACAATGCTGTAAATCAAAAGGCAGTTACAAAAATGAGGATTTTTAAAATGATTTGTGATAATCTTACCGTAAACGAAAAAGGTAATTTGTGTTTTGCAGGGTACGATACCACGCTTCTTGCACAAAAGTATTCAACTCCCGCATACATAATGGATGAAAATAAAATCCGCGAAAAGTGCAGGATATATAAAAAAGCCTTATCCGAATATTTCGGAAATGCTTCTTTACCTCTTTTTGCAAGTAAATCTCTTTGCTTTAAACATATTTATAAAATAATGAGCGAAGAAGGTATGGGAATAGATGTTGTTTCTTCAGGTGAATTATATACCGCAAAAAAAGCGGGATTTGATTTAAAAAATGCTTATTTTCACGGAAATAATAAAACGGATTTTGATATTTCGTTTGCTATGGAAAACAGCATAGGATGTTTCGTTTGCGATAATATAAATGAACTTGAAGCAATAAATAAAGAAGCCGAAAAGCGAGGAATAAAGCAGAAAATCATAATTCGTGTTACTCCGGGTATAGACCCCCATACCCATGCTAAAATTTCAACGGGTAATGTTGATTCAAAATTCGGCGTTGCAATAGAAACGGGGCAGGCAAAAGAACTTGTTAAAATCGCTTTAAGTAAAGAAAATATAGATTTAAAAGGTTTTCACTGCCATATAGGATCGCAGATTTTTACCATAGAGCCGTTTTGCGATGCCGCCCGAATTATGATTGATTTTATTTCGGAAATTAAAAATTCTTTCGGTTTTGAAGCGGAAATATTAAACCTCGGCGGCGGTATGGGTGTAAGATATACAGAAAATGACCCCGAGATTGATTATGATAAAAATATAAAAGAAATATCGGAAGTTATAAAAGCGGAGTGCAACAGTAAAAATGTTAAACTTCCCGCAATTCTTATGGAGCCGGGCAGAAGTATAGTTGCCGATGCCGGTCTTACTTTGTATACCGTAGGCGGCACAAAAGAAATACCCGGATTTAAAAATTATGTTTCCGTTGACGGCGGAATGCCCGATAATCCGAGATATACGCTTTATCAGTCTGAATATACATTTATCCTTGCAAATAAAGCGAAAGAAACTGCCGGATATAAATGTGCCGTTGCCGGCAGATGCTGTGAAAGCGGCGACCTTTTGGGCGAAAATATCAGATTGCCGAAACCCGAAAGAGGGGATATTCTCGCAGTTCTTACAACGGGCGCATATAATTAC
>JAZUHA010000185.1:0-2788 GCA_045641485.1 Acutalibacteraceae bacterium | reverse complement strand
AGCAAACAGTAGTCGAACACAACACGCCGTATGCATCTTATTTACGGCACATTAAGGCATTTTTCAATCAACACATCAAAAAACAATTTGATTTCCGTTTAGAAATATTAAAAATACCCACCCTATTCGGATGGGAATTTTTTAATCTTTACGGTTGTCATTTTAATTATCCGTTTTCTTCGGGAAATATCATTCCGGGTGTATTCAGTCTTGTCACTGCACCCTCTTCATAAGAAAGTCCGCAGAGTTTAAGTTGTTTTAAAAAACTTTTATAATAGACATCCGAAGAGAAGCCCTGAATAAACGCAACATGAAATATTCCGTTTATTGCCGCCACTTCAATGAATACCGTCTCGTAGGTCGAACCGTCTGTAAGGTTATACATAGACTTCATATACGGTTCTGCACTGCCGAAACTTATCCTGCCCACATAACTGACGGAAAATGTATTATCCGTTGAATCCTTTAATGCCATTTCTCCGCAGAGCCGTTTTTTCTCTTCGATGTCGGAAACTTTGAGCAGTTCCTGCACTCTTTTTTTCTGCCGAGACGCATAATAAAGCACATTTTCCGGCTGACTCTGAAGCATTGTCATTCCGCGTGAGCAGGTGCACATTTTTGTGATATCCACATTCCGCATTTCATCAGGATAATCAAGCATAATCGCACTGCACAGCATTCTGTAATTGTGCCGATTGCCGAGACCCGGTCTTAAATTGAAGGATACCGCACTCACTATATCCTTTTTTTCTTCCGGATGAAGGCTCCAAATCGCTTTCGTCATCAAAACCGATATGAGGGAACACGGACTTCCGTCATTGTCGTAATTGAACCTCATAACTTCGTCTTCTTTTAATGTAAAGCGAAAAACCGTTGCATCGTGGTCATTGATATAACCGCCGTCACGAAGTCGGAAAAATTCCGGCAGTTTCTTTTGACAGAAAGGCTCGGCAACCTCCATTTTTCCCTCGGGATAAGGATTGCACACCTCATCTTCAAAGAAATCATCATCTGCAAGATTGATGCCGTCCGGCTCTAACTCAATCTGATAATGGTCACAGAGATAATAATAAAGCACCGTTTTAATAAAAGGAACGAAACCGCCGCCGTCGGTGATTACGTGAGATATGTAAAAATATATTTTTCTCTCAAAATAGGATAGCGCCAGTAAATGGTTGTTGACTTTTTCGCTTCCCAAAGAGTAAACAGCAGGTCCCGGATAGACGACAACCGGCTTTTCATTCGGTTCTGTCAGATACTCCCCGTCTTTTTCTGTCAAACGAACGGCAAAATAGGGATAGCGCTTCATAGCCTTACCGACGGCATATTTCAAAGACTGTTCCGAAACGGTTTCTTTCAGCCCGACCTCAATACGTATGGTAAACGGCATTTTTTCAGATGAAATATAAAATAACGGATCATAGTACTTTGCTTTCATAGTTCACATCTCATATTCTTGCAACGCCCGTTTTGCGTGCGGCATCTGCAACGGCTTTTGCGACTGCAGTTCCGACATGCTTATCAAACGGTTTCGGGAGTATGTAATCTTCCGAAAGTTCATCATCGGAAATAAGCCCTGCCAGTGCCTCGGCGGCGGCTATTTTCATTTCCTCGTTAATCTCGGAAGCACGAACATCAAAAGCACCCCTGAACACTCCGGGAAATACAAGCACATTATTAACCTGATTCGGATAATCACTACGCCCGGTTGATATAATCTTTGCTCCGCCTTTTTTTGCTTCTTCCGGGAATATTTCCGGATTGGGATTTGCACACGCAAAAATTATGGCATCGCTGTTCATTTTTGATACCATTTCGGCGGTTACCGTATTCGGAGCGGAAAATCCGAGGAACACATCCGCACCGACAAGAGCATCCGCAAGTTTTCCGCTGAGATGCTCTCTGTTCGTAATCTTTGCCAATTCTTTTTTATACTCAAGTTTTATATTTTCGTCATTTTCGTTGATTATTCCCGCTCTGTCACACAGCGTTATATTTTTAAATCCCGCACAAAGAAGAAGCCTGCAAACGGAAGAACCCGCCGCACCCGTGCCGTTAATAACTATACGAACATCTTCACGGGATTTACCCACGATTTTAAGCGCATTGCAAAGACCCGCAAGCACAACTACGGCAGTACCGTGCTGGTCATCGTGAAAAACGGGAATATCACATTTTTCTTTAAGTTTCTTTTCTATTTCAAAACAACGGGGAGCGGAAATATCCTCAAGATTTATTCCGCCGAAACTCCCCGAAATGTTATATACGGTATTTACAAATTCATCAACATCTTTCGTTTTTACACAAAGCGGAAAAGCATCTACATCACCGAAAGATTTAAAAAGCACGCACTTTCCCTCCATAACCGGCATACCCGCTTCGGGACCTATATCGCCTAAACCGAGAACGGCACTGCCGTCTGTTATTACCGCACAAAGATTGTGGCGACGGGTAAGTTCGTATGACTTATTTATATCTTTCTGAATTTCAAGGCAGGGCTGTGCCACGCCCGGAGTATATGCTAAAGAAAGGTCTTCTTTATTATTAACGGGTACCGAAGCCGTAACTTCTATTTTACCTTTCCATTCGCCGTGAAGTCTGAGTGATTCTTTTGCATAATCCATTGTAATTCTCCTTTATACCATTTTTTCGGGATCGACTGTTTTATCAAATTCTTCGGAAGTCATAAGTTCCGCTTTAAGAACAGCTTCTTTAAGGCTGATACCGTTTTTATGTGCATATTTTGCCGCCTGTGCCGCTTTTTCGTAGCCGATAATCGGAGTAAGGC
>JAZUHA010000184.1:0-2983 GCA_045641485.1 Acutalibacteraceae bacterium | reverse complement strand
GCACCTGCGCCAACAGGTGATACCGGGGCGGGCTTTTTTTCATTCATGGTTTTTTCCTCCAATTTTGTTTTTATTGTTTTCCCTGAAATGTGTTTTTGCTAAGTCATCGGACTCAACTCCTTTCTGCGAGTAATAATAAATTTCAAAGGTGAAAGAACACTTCACCTTTAAAAAATTATTTAAGCTTTAAATTTCCTTGTTCGTTTACATCTTTCGATAAAGAACATGCATACATCTTAAATCGCAAACGTTGCAACTAATGCAATATTTGAAAAAATCTTTTTATGACGGAATTTATATCTGAACTTCCTTCGACAAATAATTATAAATGTCAAACAGCCAAAAAACCTTGCTGTTTGAAAAAGAAATTATAATTAAAAGTTTGCAGCCGTAATTCCTTATATATCAACGGTTTTTGCTGTCTTTCTGAAGACGATTTACAAGAAAGTTAAATAATTTTCTGACAGAAAATCTGTTATTTTCGAAAGTCATCATTAAAAAAGCCCCTCAATAGGTAGCCAGCGAAAAGGCGAAAAAACGGACATTTGTATCTCTCCACTTTAGGTAATTCGGAAAAACCGAAAAAAGCGAAAAAATGCGTGACAGCCACAAAGATCGGTTTGTGACATTTCTCATCCTATACGGGAGTTAAATCATATTATGATTCACTTTTCCGTCGATAAATAATGATTTGCTATGATGTGTTGTTCATCGGAAACACCTCTTTCAATAAAAATTTAGGCATAAGAAAAACGGCTATGCTCTGAAAAGCATAACCGCTCGTTTCAAGGCTTTTTGAAAAGCCTTACATTACTATTATAGTCGGAATTTCAAAAGTTCCGGAAATAACGCAGAATTGATTTGAAATTCTGACTTTTTTCATTTTTGACGCAGATTTGAGCAGAATATGAATCTTCCGGATGGTTCTTGATTTCGTTAAATCCTCTTCTGTTCGTTGGGCTAATTCGTAGTATTCTTCGTATTTATTGGGCATTGTTATCCTCCCTTCATTTTTGTTTTGAGTAAAAAAACAGGCTGATTATTACAACCAGCCTGAAATGAACATTAATATTTGATTTTGTTATTTTGACTGTTCAAGCAGCCATGTTGAAATATCCGTAACTACAACACCTTCTATAAGGTAGTTTTCGTGTCCGGTACGGGCAATTATCATTTTGGGATAAGCATCATATATTTGCAGCAGAGGTTCGATTTCTCTTTTCATTGTTGCATTGTCTGAAATGTTATCCGAAACCTGAATATATATCTTCTCGTTACGCTTTATGGCAACAAAATCCACTTCTTTTTTATATAGCTTTCCGACATAAACCTCATAACCACGGCGGAGAAGCTCAACGAACACGATGTTTTCATACATTCTTCCGTAATCAAGGCTTTTAATACCGTTTACGGCATATCTGAAAGACGGGTCACAAAGATAATATTTGTTATTTGTCATCAGATACTTTTTCCCTTTCAAGTCATATCGTTTTGCTTCATAAAACAAAAACGCATTTTCAAGATAGCGGATGTATTTATCAACGGTTTTTCTTGTTATCTCACTTTCCGACCGATTCAGTACCTTGCAGACATTATTGGGTGAAAGCAGATTCCCGATGTTATCCATTGCAAATTCGGATATTTTCAAAAATTCCGAAGCATTGCGGATTTTATATTTTTTCATAAGGTCTCGCTCAAGGATTGTTTTATACACATCTTCAATATATTCAAAACGCTTTTCCTCGGAAGAATAAGCATAAGAACCCGCCATACCGCCCATACGGGAATACTCATCAAATGCCTTATAAAAATCATCTTTAATTTGAAAAAACTCAACATATTCCGAAAAAGAAAACGGAAAAACTTTAACTTCCATTACCCTTCCGGTAAACAGAGTTGCAAGGTCGGAGCTCAACAGAAAGGCATTTGAACCTGTCAGATATATATCAAATTTCTGTTTTGCATGAAGACTGTTGATTGCAAGTTCAAAATTCTCACAGAGTTGAATTTCGTCAATCATTACAACATTAAGTAACCCCTCTTTGTATCTGTCACAAACAAAGGAGTGAAGCTTATGATAATCCAGCAGTTCATCATATTCCAGCTCCTGAAGGTTTGCAGAAATGATATTTACATTAGCTTTGTTACTCATCAGCCACTCGGCATACTGCTGCATAAGGACGGATTTTCCACTTCTCCTGATACCCGTAATCACTTTTATATCCGGAGTTTCGCATAAGCTTATCAACTCATTCAGATATTTTTTTCTGATTATCAGTCCCATAATTCTATTCCCACTTTCTGAAAAAATTCAACTTTCGGGAATAGTGTAACACAAAAGCGTGAAAATCTCAAGTTCCTATTCCCACTTTTTGAAAAATATTCAATTTTCGGGAATAGAATTTGCGGTAATAGACTTATATTGACGCCAGCGCAAACACAGCACCCATTCCGATGATGCAGATAACAATCAGAGAATGAGAATCATATATTCCAAAAATCCTATATGGAAAGCAAAATTGAATTTTTGACGCAGATTTGATAATCTTTCCGCCATATCCTTCTCCCATTCTTATTATACTGTCGAACTTTATGAAAAATCCCTATGTTGCAAAATTGCAACAAAATAGGCAAACGGAAATGAAAACTACGCAAATCTGCAACAAGTTCCCTCACATATATTATGACGAAATCCGTAAATTTTGGTCAAATCGGCGGAGCGGTCATTTTCAATCAAACGGAGCGGTCTGAAAAATTGCGGCTTTTGATGCTTTGATTTGTGCAGAGTTTACAAGAGGTGCAAGAAGCTGCCCGGTGATGTAATAAATCAGCATAGATATTATCTACCCTTTATTTTTCCATATTTTGTTTTATTTGCGGACATCATCGGCTTTTCCGTTTGTTTCATACAGTTGCCTGAAAAATATACAGTTGGCTGAAAAAATATATAATACTTGATTTTATTTGTAATATGCAATATAAT
>JAZUHA010000183.1:0-2585 GCA_045641485.1 Acutalibacteraceae bacterium | reverse complement strand
TTTAACCCACTTCTCTTTTTCTTCATTTGTCACCTAAAATCACTCCTTTACTTTTTCAAAAAGTGTTTTGATTTGCTGTTCAATTTTTGTAATTTTGATTGCGTGTTCTTCTAGTGTTTCATCAATTTCTTTGTTTTTACTGTCAATAACAGCCTGTACTTCGGCGTCCTTTTCCTTGTATTCTTCGGCAGATATAAGCGTATTTGACAGTTCGCCGTCGGAACTTATTTCAAGTCTGCCCATATTTTCAAGTTTTGTACCGGTTGAAGCTACCAAGACATTTTCGCCTGTTTTATTTTTGACATCGGTATTGTATGTCACATGAGAATGGGCATCAAGAACAGCATCAATTCCGACTGTTTCGGCTGCTAATTGAGATGCCGTATACGGTTCGTCTCCGGCAGTGCTTCCGAGATGGGCAAGAACAACCACATAATCGGCGCCTTCAGCTCTTGCTTCAAGAACATTTTTCTGAACTTCAAAAAAAGTATCGGATGAAAATGTGTATACAAATTCACCGTTTTCATTCTGAAAATATTTCGGCCATGAAGAAGTGACTGTGTGCGGAGTGGTTACGCCTATGTAGGCAACCTGAGTTTTGCCGTAATCAACAATATCATAAGGCTTTACATCTTTTAATAGATTTTCTCCGTCTCCGCTGTAATCGAGGTTACAGCAAAGGTAGTCAAATTCCGCATCTGATACGAGTTGAGAAAGTTTCGGAATCTGATAGTCAAATTCATGATTTCCGAGAGCCGCATAATCATATCCTACCGCATTCATTATATCAATAATGTAACTTCCCTCGGAATATGAACCGATTACTCCGCCCTGAACATGGTCACCGCAGTCAACAAGGGTAACATTTTCATATTTTTTTTCGGTCTCTTTTTTATATGCACTCACTCCGGCATAACCGAGCCCGTTTTCAACGGCACAGTGAACATCGTTGGTGTAAAGAATAACTATATTTTCGCCTTTAATTCCGAGAAATCCCGAAATAACGGAAGATAAAAACATAATTATTACGGTTAACAGAGAAACAAGATTTTTAAATATAAAAGTCATATATAACACCCCTTAAGTCCTTTATTATACTATCATTTTTCAAAACTTCAATATATTAAAAAATTTTCACGGTTAAACTATGCCGTGAATTTGTTTTTTCGGGAATTTTGCTGTGTTTTTTACTGAAACAGATTGAAAAACTTACAAAAATATGCTACATTATATCGGATATCTGCGAATGGGGCGATTTTACAAATTTTTGAAGATTTTTCAAAAAATTATATACCTTTTTTCTTTTCAATCGTATAAAGAGAAAAAGACATAAAAAGGAGCATTTTATTATGAAAAAAGTCGCAAGTATTTTTTTAGCGGCGGTTATGCTTGCCGCCATGCTGTCCGTTTTTGCAGTCTCTGCCCATGAAAACGGCGTTTCCGAAATATTTTATAAATCCGTCACATATACAACAGAATCACAAAGTGAAACTTTCAAAGAAATTACTTTTGCGGGAAGACAATGGATTGTATTAAAAGAGGATTATAATGAAAACAGGGCATTGATTTTAATGAAAGATAATTACATGTCGGGAATATACGGACAAACTTCAACAGATAACGCAAAGGTTACATATAAAGATTCTGAGATTGATAATACCATGAATAAGTTTTATGAAGGACTTGCATCTGAAGATAAAAACCTTATTGCCTTAACCTCGTTTAAGGAGAGTGTAGTTATAAATGAAAGATTCGGTATTTCGGGAAAACCGGCTGAATATCTTGAAGCCGGTGACAAAAGAATTGATGAGGAAATTATTAATCTAAAACTGCAAGGTGTAATTATTACCGGTACTCAGAATACATACACTATGGACAGATATGTTTTTGCCCCGAGTGCAAAAGATATTATGGATTTCGGTCTTGAAAAATTTAAAGATATCAAATCCGGAGGCTTGTTTGAGTATACAGACCTCGGAGATTATTCTTCACAGGTGTTCTTTACAAGGTCGGCTGATACATCAGTAACCGGTATGGTATACACAGTTACTTGCGAAGGAAAGTGGGATTTTAATCACGGAAAAAATCCCCCTTTAGGTATACGCCCGGCATTGAATTTAGATTTGAGAAAAGTTCGGTTTGTTGAGGAAACGGCTGTCGGCTCCGTTCTTTCCGAAGGTAATCTTTGGATTATCGCTGCCGTTGCGGTTGTGGCTGTTGCCGGAGTTTCGGCACTCGTTATTGTAAAGAGGAAAAAGAAACCCGCACTTGCGAACGGGGAAGAATGAGTTTTCAATCGGTAAAAATGCGGGCAGAAGTGTCCGACAGATACATAAAAAACATCACAGGAGGGTACATAAATGAAAAAAGAATTGATAAAAGTCGAAAAACTCAAAAGATCCTTTGCTCTTGACAGCGGCGTTCAGGATATTCTGAAAGAGATTGATCTTTCGATTTATGAAGGGGACTTTACGGTTATTATGGGTTCATCCGGTTCCGGAAAATCCACACTGCTGTACGCTTTATCCGGTATGGACAGCGTAAGCGGCGGTCATATTTTCTACGGAGATACCGATATTACCACG
>JAZUHA010000182.1:0-4166 GCA_045641485.1 Acutalibacteraceae bacterium | reverse complement strand
CGAAGGAGCACGATTGGAAATCGTGTAAACGCCTAAAACGTTTCGAGGGTTCGAATCCCTTGCTCTCCGCCAAAAATGCCCCGAATCCCTTATATATCAAGGGTTTCGGGGCATTTTCCGTCTGCTAAATTTGTCCATTTTTGATTAAATTTGTTCAGAAAAAAATCCCAAGTGGGACGATTTGGGACGGAAAAAATCCCATTTTCGTCCCACTTTTTCTGATTTTTCGTTTCGGTCACAGGAGTGAAAAATTTTAATTTTTGAAGTGGGACGATTTTGAAAAATTTCGTTTCCAATCGTGTATCACATAATTTTTTAAAAAAGCAAGAGACAAAAACTGCCTCTTGCTTTAAATTATTTAACAAAATTTATCAGTTGATTGAAAGTTTTGTTTTGCTGATTTTCGGAAATATGCGTGTAAATTTCCTGCGTTATTTCTGCTGATGCGTGTCCGAGCAAGGCTTGAGCATCTTTCACTTGGATACCTGCTTCATACAAAATTGTCGCATAAGCGTGCCGTAGTTGATGCGGGGTCAATTCAATATTATGGTTTTTTCTGTAATTATCCCACAGTCTTATAAATCTGCTTTGACATATCGGTTCATTATCAATATTAAAAATATATCCTTTGCCCTTTGGATTCAACGCTTCTTCTAACGGAGGTAATAACGGAACAATCCTGTCCCCTGCCGTTGATTTTGTGTGCATTTGAATAGTAGGCTTTCCGTTTTGGAAGATTATTGTTTTATTGATTTGAATTGTTTTGTTGTTCCTGTTTATGTCATTATATGTCAAAGCTAACGCTTCACATCTTCTGCAACCGGTATATATCAGTAAAAACGGATATAACCCAAATTCGTCCTTTACGGATTGTTTTACAACATCTATGCAGCTTTGTTTAGGCAATTCTCTTTTTGTTGATTTTGCCTTTGATGTTACCTTAATTGCAAAACAAGGATTTGTTTTTATGTATCCCTGAATTATTGCATAGTTAAAAACTTGATTTAATACCATTAGTCTTAATTTAATTGTTTGCTTTGACCAACGATAGTCATTGTATAATTTTTTAAGAAATATATCAATTTCTAAAGGCTGTATTTCATCAATATGTTTCCCCTTGAAATATTCCTTTATGTTTTTTATAGGGGCAATATAGCATTGCTGTGTATTGTAATTGATTTCTTCATCGTGATACTGCTGCCACTCATCAATCATTTTTGATAATAACGGAGCTTTGTTTAATTCACTTTGAATTAAATCAATCTTCCTGTTTAATTCAGCTTCATCTTTTGCCCTTATATGTTTGGTTATAACTTCACCGTTTGGTTTTGTAAACTGTATGTGTTTTTCCATAAGCACACCTCTAAATAGTTATTTTGTTAATGCTCTTGCTAAAACAGCTTTTGTTATGTATCCGTCAACAAAATATCGGCTGAATTTTTTTATTACAGTCGTTCTTGATATTTTAAGGATTTTGGCAACATCTGTTTTAGAAAGAAGGATTTTATCCGTTGCAGCTTCAATCATTCTGAGATTGTCATAATAGGTTTCTTTAACCATAATTGTTTCTCCTGTCTGACGGGCTGCAAAACTGTTAACCGCTAACCGTAACCGAATTGTAGCACCGTCAATATTTTTTGTTAAATGTGCGATTTTGTGTTTTAAGTTAATTTTGTACTGCTATTTCAAAAGACTATACTTTTTCCTCCCAACCTGTCTTTCAGGTTTACAACTGTTACCAAAGTATGTGCTTTTCCGTGATTTCCGGAAAAAACGAAAACATAATCTTTATAAAGCTTTATTTTGGTTGAATTTCCATACCTGAACATTCTTTCAATGTACCTTGCTGTATTTGGATCTACACGCCATATTTCCGATATACTTTTGCCTTTATACCGTGCTGAACGCACAAAACTGTTATAATCTTTTGAATGAACATCGGGTGCTCTCTCTGCTAATCTTTGTTTTGCGTGTTTTGTTATTTGGATTTTACAGGTTTTCATTTCTCTCTCCTTTGTCATTCAAACAGTCAAATTCATATCCGCAATTACACTTTAGACAAGGTTTGATTATGCCTTTATTGACCATATATCTTTCCGAAAATTCGGGACACAGAATATAAATGTTTTCGTTATTCAAATCTATACTGTTCCATATACCCAAAGTCTTTTTGAAAGCATTACAGATTCGCTCTTTTGTAAATTTATCATCAATTACGCCTATGTACTTGTATAACTCACATTGATTTACCGTACGAAGTTGTTCAAGCATTATCATAGAAGGCTTTTCCAAGCCGTATTTTTGCTCAACGATAATATGAGAATGCAAGCATTGTTTCTTTAACACCGATGTCAGAGGTGCAATAATCGTTGTCGGACTATTCCTGTTAAACTCATCATCTTGAATAACAAGAACAGGGCGAACACCATTTTGAATGCTGCCGGAATTACTTCCGAAATTATAAGTATAAATTTCATATTGTTTTACATTAGAATTACTCATTACTGTTCATAACCTCAATTTCAAATTTTTACGGGATTTTATCCCTACACTTCTTACTGGACATTTTTTTGAAAAGTTTCGGGTTTTTTATAAAACTTTTTTAAATTTTTTTCTTAATTTCATAATAGACCGTTGCTTATGCTCGCTAAAACTTCCGTCATTTCCTTTATATTTCAACAAATTTTTCATTTCTCTGTTACTTAGTCCATTCATAAGTGCATAACACATAATTTTTTCATTTTCAGATAAAGTCGAAATAATTTCGGGAATTTTCATTTTCAAATCTGAATTTTCAATCATCATTTCCACTGAAAATGAATCGTCTTCGATTTCGGAAAGAGAATGTTCCGAATCATCATCTAATGCTTGTTCAAGCGAATATGTTAGAGTTCTATGGTGTTTACATTCAAAGCAATCACCGTCACAGTATTGGAAGTCTGACTTTGGGCAAACACATTCGCCATTCCTTTGCAGGCGTTTTTTTAACGCCCATACATCTCGATAAAACTTTATATAGAACTCTTTATTAACTTCTATAAACTCATCTCGATTTTGAAAATATACGAAGTATTTTCTTTTTTTATTTGACATAATAGGTAATCTCCTTAAATTTGAATTTTTGATTTTTGGATTGTCAAAAATCCGGAGATTACGGGTACTCAGCCACATAGCAAAGCCACGAAAATAGCATAAAAAATTCCTTTCCGCTGTCATTGCTGTTCAAGCGGAAAGGATTGCAAGGGTGGTATGCTTGTCCTGTTTTATGCTAAATGGGCATGACAAAACAGGCAGAATACAGTCAGATACACCCCTTCGACATAAATCGTCAAATTAGTTATCTGTGCAATCCTACCGCTTTTAATGGCCATTTTTAAGCAATAAAAGATTTAATTATTTAAGCGTTTAGCTTATTTCAAAGTCTTAATTTAAGGCTCTGAAATAAACAAAACGGGATTAAAAAAAGACGGCAGAGGGAACTAATCCGTAAGGATTAAAGTTCCGCACTGCCGTCTTGCGTTCTGGCGGTTATTTATTCTTGATTTTCTTTTTCTATTTTGGTATGGGTAACATTGAGTGTACCGTCGGGATTAGCCGTGATTGTTGTTTCACAGCCTTTGATACGGATATAGATTACTCTGTTATCATCTGACATATCAAATATTCTTTTGTTGTCAATATTCCTTACCTCTTTCATTTTCTTACTTCCTCCACATTATAATATATTGATTCCGAAAAATTTGTCGGTTTGTAATACTTGTGAATAAAATTCCCATTTTTTACCATATTTTTTAGAAATACAAAAAACACGGCAGAAAAACCCTTGTTGCGGGGATTGACTTACCGTGTTTTCATTTGTATTTGTCTATATAGGGTTTTGCTATATCAAAATCATCTATTCAGTTCTGTTCTGCTCCTGAAAAGTATTAGAACTATTCTCTTTATATATTAACCTATTTTCCATTTTTACTTTCTGTTCTGTTAAGTAATACAAGTATTGGAATAAATGTAAATACCGGGAGCAGGAAGCCGACAAGCTGATGCTGTGACTGAACAAGTGTGTTATATACCGAGTGGAAAATCATCGCAACAGTCAAAAGTGCGGTTGTGCCGGTGTAGAACAACTTGCGTTTTGTATGCACAAATGTCATACCGTAGCCGACGGC
>JAZUHA010000181.1:0-5007 GCA_045641485.1 Acutalibacteraceae bacterium | reverse complement strand
ACAATGAAAAAACTTATTTCCCCTCATTTCAGATAATAATTTTTCCATTTTCACTTACCCAACTGCCTTGCAATTTCTTTTGCCAATTCACCAACGTTACCGTATTTTGATGTTTTTTTCACATCAAAAGAAACATTGAACTCATCTTCTATAACGGACAATAATGTAATGTGTTCCAAAGAATCCCAACCGGGCACATCGGAAGCTACCGTATCACTGTTTACCGAAAGTTCCTCATCATCAAAAAAATCGCGAAATATCTCGTTCAATTTTTTAAAAATATTATCCATTTTCTTCCTCCGTTTTAATATCTATATATTTGTTTTTGCTTTTATAGTCACTTATTTCAATTTCCCACATATATTTTTCGTCTGACTGTCCCATAAATTGAAATCCCATATCTTTATAGAAATCCTTTACCATACCGTTCTTTTGAGTAGGAATATAAACACCGCAAATTCTCTTTGCTCCTTTTAAAGCAGTTCTGCGCACAAATTCATCCATCATAGCACATTCCATGCCTCGTTTCAGCACTCTGCAACTCATAATCCACAAATCAATAAAAACCGTATCTTTCAACAAACGCCCCATAGCCACTGAAACTATACCGTTATCACCAAAACGATCCTCCAATCTGCCGTAAATACACAGACAGTCATCGTCATCGGCCGCCGCTTCTATCTCTGTTTGTGTATATCTTCTTGTTGTCAGATTAAACTGATTCGTTTTATTTGTCAACTGAGCGATACGTGCAATATACAAATCGCTGAAATTACTGATTTCGGCTTTCATATCTAAGGATTGTAAAAAAACACTGTAATCCGGACAATGATTTTGCAATTCCAAACGTTGTGCATTTTTACGGTAATTATCAGCCCTACGCAAATCGTCTTGCGACAGATTCAAAACTTCAAAATATCCGTTTCTGTCAATAACGGATATACAATCTGTTATTTTGTCAAATTCCGGCACGGATACTTTCGGATAAGATTCTGTTATAATACTGCGCTCAAATTGATTATCATCCACAAAAACAGCGCTGTCAATACCCAAATTCAATTCCTCTGCCGTTTTAAGTAAATTATCATTCTTCGGCTCCCAATTTGCCTTTATTACGGCAAACGATTCCGGTTTTAAAGCACCTTGAGGATGGTTCAAACCACTTATCGCATTATTCTCGTCATTTTTTGAATTTACGGTAAGAATTACACCAAGAGAACGCAAAAGCAGTAAATATCTCTGTAACTCAAGATACGCTTCACCCTCTGCAGTTTCATGTCCTATTTCTATATTTCCGACACCGTCATCACCTATAACTCCGCCCCAAAGAGTGTTATCAAGATCTACGGAAATAAATTTTTTATTTTTACCGTAGATTGCTTTTATGATATTTGCCAAATTATAAGCAAAAGCCGGAATTGCATCTACGCACATTGCTAATTTATAAGAGTACCAAACCCGCAAATCATGCCACTTTTCAAGACCGAATGAAGCCGATATATAATTCAAATCATTAATAAAAAAACCCGAATGATTTTCGGCATATTGATAAAATAAATCATTAAGACAATAAATAAAACGGTTTCTTCCTCTAATATCATAAGCATCTTTATTGCCTAAAATCCGATAAAACAACATTTCAAAATTGTTTTGTATAATAGTACAATCATATTTTTTACTAAGTGCTTCCCACATCTGTCGGTAATAATCAAATGTCTCTGACAACAAAGATTCAACTGCCTGTTTATTGTCACAAAAGTCAGGAAATTTACTGATATTGCGAGCAGTAGTATGAATCCAAACTATATCCGGTTTGAAACTGTCTAATTTTTCATTTTCAAATACCGCATCTGACCAATACTGATTGTATTCTGACTGATAGAATATCGGTTTTAAATTATACTGAAGCAAAAACAATTCAAGAATATCAATGATTGTCGAAGTAGTAGAACCGCCTAAAACGGCTATTCTTATACTTTTGAATGAATCATTTTTTTCCGAAAGTATTTTTTTTATTTTTCTTTTATTTTTAAAGATTTTTTCCGCATTAAAAGGATACTGCAGTATATCCAAAACAATATTCCTCCCTGTTTCTGCTTCAATCACAGTTACTTTTATAAATGATTTTTTATCCTAAACTGATCGGCATTTTTCTGCCCCAAACCAAAGTATGTAATTCAGGAAAATATCTAAGCAAAAATAATCGTATGCGTTGCTTATTATTACTTTTTTGATAATACATAAGTTCCGGATATATACGCTTATAGACTTGTACAAATTCTTCTCTTCTTTTAATAGCAACCGTGTCCGATTTATCCAAAAATGCATAAGCGGCAGATAATTGAGAATAAATAAACATTCGTTTTTCCATCGCCATTTCATGCATTTCGTTTTTGTCTAAGGTATCTGCCTGGTCAATCACTGCCTCAATAAGATCCATATTTCTTACAGTATATTTATTCCGCATAATGCTGTTGCTTCGTATTAAATAAAAATAATTAGTTTTACCGGTAAAAACTATACTTTCAACATTTTCCAAAATATGGTGAAAAACGAATGCATCTTCATATAACTTACCGACGGGAAACCGCAAAGTTTGAAAAATATAAGATTTATATAATCTGTTTTGAGCACATGGCTGATTCATAGAGTAAAATTTGTTTTTCCCTGTCTCAACTTTTTTTTCTTCAGCCGGCCAATACTGTTTAAATGTTTCACCGTCTTCAGTCACCCCTATCATATTTCCGATAGCCAAATCTGCACCTGAATCAATGATTGCATCATACATTGTTTGCAATGAATCGTCCGGTATCCAATCATCACTGTCAACAAAACAAACATATTTACCGGTCATCACATCAAGCGCAACATTTCGCGCATCCGAAAGACCGCCGTTTTTTTTATGAATAACCTTAATTCTGCTGTCATTTTTTGCCCACTCGTCACACATTTCGGGACACCTGTCGGGAGAGCCGTCGTCTACAAGAAAAAGTTCAAAATCACCGAATGTCTGATTTAAAATGCTTTTTACGCATTTATCAAGATATTTTTCAACTTTATAAACAGGCACAATAACACTAATCTCAGGCATATTGCTTGTCCTTTCATAAACCGATTTTTAAAACATTTCTTATTTTACAGGTAAAATCCGGAAAATTTTTAAACAATATATACCAAACCTTATATTTTAACGAAGTAATGCTTAACACGGTTTTTATGTCATATTTAATGAATCGTGAATAGATATGTTTCTTGAAATTTTCATATTGGTCTGATTTCGGCATCCTGCAAAGTGTTTGATAGTGATAAAAACATCCGCCCAGATAATTTTTTAATGCAAAAGCATATAAATCCGGGAAATCAGTTTTAATTTCTTCGGCTCTTTGCTCAAGGGAATAAAGTGCATCAAAGCGCTTTTCCGAATAATCATTATTCATAATACTGCCTTGCCGTTGATAATAGGCATATAATTTTAAATTTGTTACCGTGATTTTTTCGGCTTTTGAAAAAACTCTGTATGTCCAAAGAACATCTTCATTTATTCTTCCAACTTCAAATAAAACAGATTTCGCTATATTTGATTTTACGATGAGATTCGGACATGTAACACCTATGGTTTTTCCTGTAAGTAAATCCCGAATTGCCTCTTCTGCGGTAAAAGATACAACAGGTTTTTCTTCCGAATTAGTGAAACCGGAAAAAGGCATCTCTGAAAATTTTAACATTTCACACTGCACTACATCAGCACTGTTATTAAACAGCAAAGATGATAAAATTTCATACATTTCATTATGAATAAAGTCATCACTGTCAACAAAGCCGATATATTCACCTGTTGCAATTTTCATACCTGCATTTCGTGCATCGGAAAGTCCGCCGTTTTCTTTATGTATAACCTTAATTCTCTCATCTTTCTTTGCCCACTCGTCACACATCTCGGGGCAGTTGTCGGGAGAACCGTCATCAACAAGTATTATTTCAAGATCTTTATAAGTCTGGGTTACAATGCTTTCAATACATCTGTCAAGATATTCTTCAACATTATAAACAGGGACAATTACGCTTATGAGATTCATAAATCCTCCCTCAATGTTTTAAATAAACACTGTGAATATGCGAATAAATTCTCGGTAATAACGCCGCAAAAGCAGTCTGAATTTTTCTTGAAAAAGAATTTTTTGAACGGACAAAAAGCGGCAAAAACTTTTTCATTTCTTTTTGTGCAATTTTTCTGAACTCAACTATATCCTCGTTGCCTTTTTCATAATATGTCGAAGCCGATAAAAGTTTTGTAATATATAACGAAGCCGCAATATCACTTAACTTTTTGTCATTTTTCAAATCTTCAAAGATAATCTTTCCGACTTTGACGGGATCATAAAGTTTATGATTGTTCATTTTACTTTTAGAAGCAGAACCGTCTCTTTTAATATACTGATACGGGCAAAAATCTTCATAAACACTGCTCTCTGCTTCTTTAAACAGACAGTAATTCATAAGCAGGTCTTCATTGTTTTTAAGCGAAAAATCCATTATGGAATTTTCGTGGAACAAGCTGTGTAATAAGGTTTTGTGAAAAAGCTTGTTACACAGGCCCGGCTCAATTCTTGAGCCTTCCAAAAGGTCATAAAGACCTTTTGCCTTATCCTGAAGGATAATGTCGCCTGTGTTATAAAAATACTCGGTACTTTCTTCTGTAATAAGCCTGTAACCGCAATGAGAAATATCGGCATTGTTTTTTAATGCATTAGTCAAAAGCCGCTCGTACATATCGGTGTCAATTAAATCATCACCGTCAACAAATCCGATATATTCACCTTTTGCTTCTTCAATTCCACTTATTCTCGCACTTGTAACACCGCCGTTTTCTTTATGTATAACACGAAGACGGCTTTCTTTTTTAGCATATTCGTTGAGTACATTTGCGGAATTATCCTTTGAACCATCGTTTACGGCAATAACCTCTATATTTTTATATGTCTGAGCAAAAACACTGTCTAAAGTTTT
>JAZUHA010000180.1:0-5519 GCA_045641485.1 Acutalibacteraceae bacterium | reverse complement strand
GTGGTATAAAAGAAACTTTGACATAACAGAAGAACAACTCAAAAACAGAGTTTTCATTATATTCGGCGCAGTTGATTTTCATGCAGTCGTATATGTAAACGGCGAAAAAGCGGGCGAGCACTTCGGCGGTTATACTTCGTTTGAAGTTGAAGTTACAAAATATATTAAATGCGGGAAAAATACGCTTACCGTTCTTGCCGAAGACGATGTAAGAAGTTATCTTCAGGCAAGAGGAAAACAGAGCGAGGAATATTTTTCTCACGACTGTGATTACACAAGAACAACCGGTATCTGGCAGACGGTCTATATGGAAACAAGACCGCAGAACTTTATAAAATCCGTAAAATATTATCCGAATGTAAGCGAAGGTACTTTTACGGTTACGGCTTCGCTTGACGGTAAAGAAAAATTCTCGGTTAAAGCATTGTGGAACGGCAAAGAAGTCGGTTTTTCAAAAACGGATGTTTGCGGACAGACTGCGACCGTTACCGTAAAACTTTCCGAAAAGCATCTTTGGGAAGTAGGTAAGGGCGGACTTTACAATATGGTTTTAACATTCGGTGAAGATGTTGTTACAAGTTATGCGGGACTTCGTGAAGTGGCTCTCGAAAACGGCGTATTTACACTTAACGGCAAACCCGTTTTCCAAAGACTCGTGCTTGACCAGGGTTTTTATCCCGACGGAATTTATACCGCACCGAGTAAGGAAGCATTAAAGAACGATATCGTTCTTTCCATGAAAGTCGGCTTTAACGGTGCAAGACTTCATCAGAAAATCTTTGAGCCTCTTTTTCTCCATTATGCGGATGAACTCGGCTATCTTGTATGGGGCGAGCACGGCAACTGGGGACTTGACTGGACAAGATTTGATTCAATAAGATATTTCCTTATTGAAATCGAAGAGGAAATGAACCGTGACTTTAACCACCCGTCGCTTATCGGATGGTGTCCGTATAACGAAACATGGGACAGACACGGCTGTGAGCAGGACGACGATACTTTGCGTTTGGTTTACAGAACGGTAAAAAATATCGACAGCACACGTCCGTGTATTGATACAAGCGGAAATTACCATGTGGAAACGGATATTTTCGATGTTCACGATTACGAGCAGAATCCCGAAATCTTTAAAGCGAACTATGATAAACTCATTACGGAAAATATACTTTTTGACCGTCATGAAAGCCGCCAGACATGGAAAGGCGAGCCCGTATTTATGAGTGAATACGGCGGAATAAAACTTGATTTAGTTACCGACGGCTGTGACGGCGACCGCAAAAAAAGCTGGGGCTACGGCAATTCGGCAAAAAGTTTTGAAGAATTTTATAAGCGCTATGAAGGACTTACCGCTGCGCTTCTTGATAATCCGAAAATGCTCGGCTTCTGCTATACTCAACTTACCGATATTGAGCAGGAACAGAACGGTATATATAAATTTGACCGTACTCCGAAATTTGACGATAAAGTATTATTTGCGATAAATAGTAAGAAAGCGGCTATTGAAAAATAAATATTTTGTGGTATACTAATGTAAATACGCTTTAGTTAAATAAAGCAAAATGAAAGGATTTGGTACAAATGGCAGAAAACAGATATATCGGCGATTATCCCGTAATCGGTATTCGTCCCATCATTGATGCCCGCAGAGGTCCTCTTAAAGTAAGAGAGTCTCTTGAAGAGCAGACAATGAATATGGCAAAATCAGCGGCAAAACTTTTTACGGATAACCTTAAATATTCAAACCGCGAGCGCGTAAAGGTAGTTATTTCAAGTACTTCAATAGGCCGTGTGGCGGAAGCCGCACAATGTGCCGACGAATTCAAAAAAGCAGGCGTTTCCATTACTCTTTCCGTAACTCCCTGCTGGTGCTACGGCTCCGAGACTATGGATATGGATCCCGCAACTATAAAAGGTGTTTGGGGCTTTAATGCAACAGAGCGTCCCGGTGCGGTTTATCTTGCTTCGGTTCTTGCCGCTCATGCACAAAAAGGTCTTCCGGCTTTCGGTATCTACGGTAAAGAAGTTCAGGAAGCAGATGACACAACCATTCCCGAAGATGTTAAAGAAAAACTTTTAAGATTTGCAAAAGCAGCCGTTGCCGCCGCTACAATGAAAGGCAAATCTTATCTTCAGATAGGTTCTATCTGCATGGGTATTGCCGGATCTTCAATGATTCCCGAATTTATTGAGGAATATCTCGGTATGCGTGTTGAATCCGTAGACGAAGTTGAAATACTCCGCCGTATGGAAGAAGGCATCTATGACGAGGAAGAGTTCAAGAAAGCATATAAATGGACTAAAGAACATTGCCCCGAGGGATTTGACAAAAACCCCGATTTCGTAAGAAAGAGCGACGAACAGAAAGAAAAAGACTGGGAATTCTCGGTTAAAATGATGTGCATTATTAAAGACCTTATGAACGGCAACAAAAATCTTCCCAAAGGCAGAGAGGAAGAAATGTGCGGTCATAACGCCATTGCCGCAGGCTTCCAGGGTCAGAGACAGTGGACAGATCATTGGCCGAACTGCGACTTCGGCGAAGCGCTTCTTAACACATCTTTCGACTGGGACGGCGTAAGAGAGCCGTACATTCTTGCAACCGAAAACGATATACTCAACGGTATCTCAATGCTTTTCCAGAAACTTATAACAAATCAGCCGTCAATGTTCTCCGATGTTCGTACTCACTGGAGTACGGAATCCGTTAAGAGAGTAACAGGTTATGAACTTGAGGGCAAAGCAAAAGAAGCCGGCGGAATTATTCACCTTATCAACTCCGGCGCTTCCTGCCTTGATGCCTGCGGTGAACTCCGTGACGAAAACGGCAAGCCCTGCATGAAAAAATGGTTTGATGTTACCGAAGAAGATGTTGACAAAATGCTTAAAGCAACAACATGGTGTGCTGCCGACAACGGTTACTTCAGAGGCGGCGGATATTCTTCACGCTTTGTAACACGCGGTGAAATGCCCGCAACAATGATTCGTATCAACTGGGTAAAAGGCTTGGGTCCGACGATACAGATTTGCGAAGGTTACTATGTTGCTCTTCCAGATGAAGTTACGGACAAACTTTGGAAGAGAACAGACTATACATGGCCCTGCACATGGTTCTCACCCATTCTTACAGGTGAAGGTCCGTTCACAAGCGCTTATGAACTTATGAATCACTGGGGTGCAAACCACGGTGCTTCCACATACGGTCATATCGGTGCAGATCTCATCACACTTTGCTCAATGCTTCGTATTCCCGTATCTCTTCACAATGTTCCCGAAGAGAAAATCTTCCGTCCCGCTTGCTGGAACGCATTCGGTACAAAAGACCTTGAGGGTGCGGATTTCAGAGCTTGCAGTGCTTACGGACCGCTTTATAAATAAATAAAAAATAATAATGAATAGTGAATAATTTCGGGGCACTGCGTGCCGATTTATATATTACTTTATGAATAACCGTTTGTTTTTACTTTCATATTTACTTTTTTAATACAATAAACAACCGATTTATCTTTCTTTAAAAGCAAAGAATAATAAATCGGTTGTTTTTTTGATTTTGTCAGTTTTTGTTAGTTATTGAATATTGTTTTTTTGTGAATGATGTGTTAAAATACAATGTGAGGTTTTGTACAATTTTTAATAAAAGAGGGAATAAGATTGAAAGGAATAGAAAAAATTGCAACTTTCGTAAAAAAACATATAAGATTGTTGCTTGTGGTTTGTGATATTTTTTCCTTTGCACTTGCTTTAGGCTGTTCTGTATTTATTAAATATGAATCCATATATAATGCGCGCGAATCGTTGAGAAATTACATATTGTATTTTGTGATTTTTGATATGGTGGCAATGTTTTTCCTGTTTACATTAAAAAAACTTTATATAAGAATGTGGCAGTATGTTTATTCCAAAGACTATAAAGATCTTTTGAATATGTTTGTTATTTCAAAAATGCTGACATTTTCCGTAAGTTTTAAATTATGGACGGAAACACCGGTTGAGTATATGACATGGTTCATTTTGTATTCTGTTGCACTTCTCGGTTTTGTTATTTGCTCACGTGTGCTTATTGTAAGCGGTTACCGTTTCTGGAGAAAAAGTTATGTTGATGCAAAAAGGGTAGAAGATGTTGCCGAAAAAAAACGGGTTATGATAATCGGTGCCGGTGCCGCTTCGAGTCTGCTTTTACAGGAATTCAGAAAATCGGTTAAATTTTATTCAAGATATGAAGTAGTAGCCCTTATAGACGACAATAAAATGAAAAAGGGTGAAATCCTTAACGGCGTAAGGGTTTACGGCGGCAGAGATTGTATTGAAAAAACTGTAAAAGAACTCGGCATAGATGAAATTTACCTCGCAATTCCCTCCGCATCCAATGAAGCGAAAAAACAGATTCTTGATATTTGCAAAAAAACAGACTGTGATTTAAAAACTTTACCGGATCTCGGAGGATGGGAAAATTCAACTAATATCAGCGCACATTTAAGAAAAGTTGAATATACCGATCTTCTCGGCAGAAAGCAGATTAAACCCGACCTTACCGAAGTTTTCAACCTTCTTAAAGATAAAACCGTTCTCGTAACGGGCGGCGGCGGTTCAATAGGCGGCGAACTTGTCCGCCAGGTGGCAAAAAGCGGTGTAACAAAGCAGATTGTTATTTTCGATATTGCCGAAAACGGCGCATACGAAATTCAGCAGGAAATAAAAAGAAAATACCCGGAAGTAAAATTAAAAGTTCTTATAGGCTCCGTTCGTGACGAACAGCGTCTTTGTGAGGTTTTCAGCGAATATCACCCTGATATTGTTTACCATGCGGCGGCACATAAACATGTTCCTCTTATGGAGGACAGCCCCAAGGAAGCCGTTAAAAATAATATCTTCGGAACATGGAATCTTGCCCGTACAGCCGATCGCTACGGCGTTAAAAGATTTGTTATGATTTCCACCGACAAGGCGGTTAACCCGACAAATATTATGGGTGCCACAAAGCGCACCTGCGAAATGATAGTTCAGTCATATAACAAAATATCAAAAACCGATTTTGTGGCAGTTCGTTTCGGTAATGTTCTCGGCTCAAACGGAAGTGTTATTCCGCTGTTTAAACAGCAGATTGAAGCAGGCGGACCGGTTACTATTACACACCCGGATATAATCCGTTATTTTATGCTTATTCCGGAAGCGGTTTCTCTTGTTTTGCAGGCAGGTGCATTTGCAAAAGGCGGCGAAATATTTATTCTTGATATGGGTTCACCGGTAAAAATCCGTGAACTTGCGGAAAACCTTATCCGTCTTTCCGGCTACCGTGTGGGTGAAGATATTGAAATAAAATACACGGGACTTCGTGACGGCGAAAAACTTTACGAAGAACTTCTTATAGCAGAAGAAGGCATACAGAAAACAGAAAACGAGTTAATCTATATTGCAAAACCCGTAGTTATTGATTCCGACAGACTTTTCGGTCAACTTACCGCTTTGGGTGAGGGGATAGAAAACTTTACAAGAACTGATATTATAGAAAAAATCAGCGAAAT